>JAIXOY010000035.1 GCA_027486525.1 Pseudomonadota bacterium | reverse complement strand
GATGCGGCTGTTGTAGATGCGTTTTTTTTGTCTATCATCCCAACGCTTATCGGCGATGCCCTCGCCCGCAAGATTGATGACGGCGTTGACACCAGCAAAGGCCTCTGCAGGCGGAGCTTCGCTGAGGTTTCTCCATTGATAAAATTTGCAGCCGCTTCCCAACACTAATGCGGCACCAGGAACATGACGAGTGAGCACGACCACTTCATCACCTGCGGCGAGGAGTTGGCGGACGATCACGCGACCTACAAAACCAGTGGCACCGGTAAGCAGCACTTTCATTGGAATCCTTTCAATTGTGTTTTCTCTTAGACAGAGTAGCCATATTCGCCTAAAAACTCAAGGATTCTAAGTACTAACACGTCTAACATGAACCCTCGACAAAACCTAGACAAAACCTGGCCATCGACTAAAATGACTCCATTTTAAGTAGAGTCTTAGACAACAAGGAGTTCTCATGAAGTACTTCAATATTCAGATGGCCGCTCAAATCTCCGGTCTTAGCACTCACACTATCCGCGCCTGGGAAAAGCGCTACGGCGCTCTTCATCCCGACAGAACCGACACTGGCCGCCGCCAGTACTCGAATGAAGAGATCGAGCGTTTGACCCTCCTCTCGCAACTCACCAACCTCGGGAACTCCATCGGGCAGATTGCTCGCTTGCCAGATCCCGAGCTCAAAGAGATTTACGAGAAGCTGACTCACTCACGGGAAACCGTCATGATGTCCGTGCAGCACAATCCGCAGCAGGTGCAGATCAACGCGGAAGAAACTCGTCGCAATCTTTTGATGGCACTGGCGGGTTACAAAGTGGACATCATCTCCCACGAGTTGAACAAAGCAAAAACGGCGCTCACCCCGGGTGGCTTCGCTTTGGATATCTTGGTGCCACTCTTAAAAGAAGTGGAGCATCGTCGCCAGTTGGGCACTCTTTCTACGGCGCAGATCACGGCCCTCTTTGCCATCATCAAGTTCCACGTCGGAAATATCATCTACGGTCACTACGAGAAGAAAGTGAAGTCGAGCAACAAGTTTGCCATCGCGACACCAGAAGGCGAGCTCCACCTCCTCGACATCATGTTGGGTGCTCTCCTGTGCTGCCAGCACCAGATGAACTTCTTCTTCTTGAGTTCGAACTTGCCGGCACCTTCCATTAGCGAAGCGGTGAATGCCATTGAAACCAAAGTGCTCATCTTGGGTGTGAGTCAGTTGCAAAATCTGAAAACCCCCTTGCCGGTTTTCGTCGAAGAGATTCTCGGCCACACCAAAAATCTCTGTGAAGTATGGGTTGTGGGCATGAACGATCTGACCCGCCAGCTCAGCGGTATGCGGTCGAAGAAAGTCCGTGTGTTCGCGAGTTTCGAAGAACTCGACAAGGCGATGGAGCAGATGGAGTGATTCCTGTTATCGTGATTGGGGCCGGTCTTGCTGGCCTCAATCTCGCGCGCGCCCTCAACGCTCCCGTCATTGAAAAATCTCGCGGTGTGGGTGGCCGTCTCGCCACTCGTCGCATCGACGAGCAAAAATTCGACCACGGCCTGCCTCTCTGGCCCACCACCCCGATCGCGCAAAAAATTCTTAAGGGGACATTTGTTCCCGATGGAATGACTGCACTCGCAAAGAAACTCGCCGCGGGTCTCACGATTCACCTCGACACCCGTGTCTTGAAGCTGGAAAAAATACCTACCGGTTGGCGCTTGCACACTTCGAAAGAAGTCTTTGAATGCGCAAAAGTGATACTGACGGCTCCCATCCCCCAGGCCCTGGAACTTCTAGAAGACAGTGGTCTGCGCATTGATTCAAGCTGGTCGATTCCGTACCACAAGGCCATCGTCGGTTTGTTTCGCCTAGAGCTACTCCCCAAAGACCAGAGCATGGAGTGGGACGGGCATGAGCTCGTTCTGCAACGAGACAAAAATCTTTGTCCGGACGGGGCCGCTCTGATTGTGTCACCCGCCCTTTCGGAAAAATGGTTTGAAGACGCGGATGAAAAAATTCTCAAGCAGACGACTCAACTGCTTCTACAGCGCCTAGGTCCGCGCCATCTCGAGCATGATGAGATCAAAAAGTGGCGCTATTCTCGCCCCGCGAGCTTCCACACCCGCCCCTACATCAAGGCCGGCCAGCATCTTTACATCTGCGGTGACGGCTTCTTATCGCCCGGGGTTGAAGGCGCGTTAATGTCGGTGGAATCCCTGCTGCGCGACCAGTTCCCGGTGCTATAATAGAAACATGACTAGACTAGGAATCGTCCTCACCGGCGGTGGAGCGCGAGCTGCGTATCAAGTCGGCGTACTGCGTGCGCTCTACGAGATCATGCAAACAGATAAGGACATGTTCCAGATCGTGACCGGTAACTCGGCCGGGGCCATCAACGCGATCTACATGGCCGCACACTCGCAGGACTGGGACGTGGGCACCGGTCAGTTGTGGGACTTGTGGAAAGACATTCGTCCGCAAGATATTTTTGACCTCGGTCCGCTGGCGATTGGAAAACTGGGATCTAAATGGCTGAGCGGGACGATGTTTGGTGGGCTCAAGTCAGAAGGCTCGAGTGTGAACCACCTCCTCGACACGGCACCGCTGCGAGCGCTCATCGAAAGTGAAGTGGATTTCACGGCGCTCAACAAAGCCCTTGATGTCGCGGCTCCCGAAGCTTTTGCCGTCTCCACCACCAACCTCTATTCCGGCTCGAGCATCGTCTTTCACAAAAGTGCGCTCCCCGTTGAGGAATGGGCACGCACCGATCGCTTCTCCGTTCCAGCGGAAATCACCAGCGATCATATCATGGCGAGCTCCGCCATTCCGTTATTCTTTCCTCCCATTAAAATTGGCGACAGCTGGTATGCCGACGGCTGCGTCCGACAAACGACGCCGCTCTCTCCAGCTCTGCACATGGGTGCGGAGAAAATCATCGCCGTCGGTATCCGCGCTCCCCATCCGCATGAACGCCAAAGGGCGAAGGCTTTTGCTCTCAATCGAAACCCTACGATCGGACAGATCGCCGGCATTCTCATGAACGCGGTTTTCCTCGATGCACTGGAAGGCGACGTCGAACGCCTCTCGCGCATCAACCAAACGCTGTACCACCTCGATGAAGCCAAGCGCGAAGAATACTTCCACAACTTGCGTCCGGTACCGATACTCATGCTTCGTCCAACGCAAGACTTGGGCGCGATGACGGCGCAGATGGCGAAAGAGCTCCCACCGATGCTGAAGTATTTGTTGAAAGGGATTGGCGTGAGTGGCAACGAAGGGCTCGATCTCTTGAGCTACCTCGCGTTTGACAAGAGTTATTCTCGCCCACTCATGGCCTTGGGTCATGCAGATACCTTGGCCAGTGCGGACGAGATCAAACGTTTCTTAGAACTCTAATTACTTACGACGGACCGGCTTCACGGTACGGCCAGCACCACGACGGGCCGGACGAACTGTTTTTTTGCCTCGCTGAGGAACGTCCGCATCGGTGATGCGGGCACGACGATCGCGCTGAGCAATCTTAGCCACTTTCTTCACGACGCGTTCTTCAGCGTGGGCCTTGGCACGATCACGCGCTTGCTGGTTAAGCTTCGCATCGGGAATCATCTGCAATGGTAGATGGGTCTGCGCTTGGATGGCCTGGTTGATCTCCGTGATCATTTTGCCATCGTGACTTGCGACCAAGTTATAAACCACACCATGCTTGCCACCGCGACCGACGCGGCCACAGCGGTGTAGATAGTAGATCGCACTCTTTGGTAGACCGTAGTTCACGACCCAAGCCAGATCTTCGATATCAATCCCGCGAGCGGCCACATCCGTTGCGACCAGCACTTGGGCTTTCTTATCTATGAATGACTTGAGCGCTTCATCCCGTTCATCCGCTTCCATGTCCCCATGGAGAACCTTTACTTTCAAAGCGGGCATCTTCTCCTTCAAGAATTTGAACACTTCGTCGGCTTGGTTTTTTTGATTGGTGAAAATGATCCCGCGACCTTTGGCTTCTTTCTCGAGGAACATGCGTACGATGCGGTTCTTTTCTTCCGGCTCCGTACGCACGTTGTACGTGTCGATGCGAACCTGCGGTCGGCCCGCCGCTTCGAAAGCAACGCGTTCGAGCTTTTTGCCAGGGAAACGTTCCGTGAGAAACGCATCGAACACCGGTGGCATCGTGGCGGTGAAGAAGCCAAGCTGCAGCAAAGACAAGTCGGCTTCCAGCAACATGCCTTCGATGTCTTTCTTGAACCCCATCTCAAACAAGTTGTCCGCTTCATCCATGACGAAGATTTTCAAGTGACCAAGAGTGAGTTCTTTATTTTTGATGGCGCTCTTCACGCGAGAAGGTGTGGCGATCAAAATATCAAAGGATGAGTGCGCCATCGACTTCGTGCGTTCGTGAGAGTCGCCACCCGTGAGTAAACGCACGCGCAGTTTCACGTGGTGAGAAACGCCTTTCATGACTTTATAAATTTGGTTCGCGAGTTCGCGCGTCGGAGCGAGGACCATGGCACGTGGAGTGCCTTTCAAGTTATTCGCACCGTGCTTCTCTTCATCAATCTTCAAGGCATGAAACAGCGGAAGAGCGTAAGCGAGAGTTTTACCTGAACCGGTTTCAGAGACCGCCACAACGGACTTTCTCGCCAGCAAGAGGGGGATAGTTTTCCGCTGCACTTCAGTCGGTTTCTTGAAGTTTTGTTCGGTGAAAAAACCCTTAAAAGCAGGGTGTAATTCGAGAGATTCAAAAGACATGGGGAGCCTCGCTAATTTTGACGTGGCCCGTTATAGCGGGTTTGCTCTAGTAAAACAAACAAAATTTCCCCCACGGCCTCGTGGAAGTTGTTAAAATGGTTGGAGTTTTCGCCCACCTAGGCAATTTAAATGGAAAGGATGTCCATGAAAAAGCTTCTCCTCGCTTGTGCGCTCTTGATTCCCACTCTCTCCCACGCACAAATTTTTAACCTTTCTCGCGTGACTTCAACGGGAGACGGAACACTCGATGCTCTCTTTGATGCTGAGATTCAAGAGATTGAGAACGACATCAACGCTGATCTTCCCACCGGTGACCCGAAGCGCTTGATGGAAGGCATGGCCAACTCGCAAGCGGCTTCCGGGAAAGGCCTCGCAACGGATTACATCTCGCACTTTGATAAAGTGTTGATCGGCGCTGGCCTAGGCCTCGGTGCCGACCTCGAAGAAAACAAGGAAGCCGACAGTGATCTATCAGGCATCGGAATCACCGGTGGCCTGCAGCTTGGTTTGAACATGTCCCTCTTCGCCGACAAATCATTCCTCGGCCTGGACCCCAACAGAACAACGGTGATGCTGAACTTTTTCAGCTTCGGCCTCGACCGCGACTTTGACGACAACAGCGCCAAGATCGACATGCTCTCGTTTGGTTTCTCGGGGACCTACAAGTGGATCGACGGAAACGGCTCTCGTTTGTTTGGTTGGGACGGCGTGCGACTGCACACCGGATACCAGTACACTAAGGCCGACATCACTTTCACTGGAAAGATCAATGAAGAAGTTAACGAAACGATCAGCGGCGGCGGTACCATCACAGGAACAATCCTAGGGAATCCGAAGGGGACGATTGAAACAGGAACACACTCGATTCCACTGGAAATTTCATCGGGCGTAAACTTCCTCTGGGTCATGAGCTTTTACGGTGGCGTCGGCACTGACTTCAACATGGGTTCAGCGAAAGGTAAGGGCGACCTTAACACGCAAGACAGCACACTCACGTGTAACGGCGGTCTTTGCTCAGGTGAAACTGCCGATGTCCGCACCTCGGCCAACATCGACGACGAGGCCGACGTGAACCCCTTCTTCCTGCGCGGCTTCGCCGGTTTCCAAGTTAATCTTCCCTACATCCGCCTCTACGCTCAAGGTAACAAAGTGTTCGGCACGGAAGTTTACTCACTCGCTACCGGCTTGCGCTTAGCTTTTTAGCTTTTCGCTCATAAGAAAAGCCACTCCGGTGGCTCTTCTTTCTCCACCAGTACGGCCGCATAAATCCTCCAAACGCCCACAGTCCTATTCGTCGGCGTCGGGCCTGGTGATAGGCGCGCCAGAGCTCTGGTTCGTCATGAAAAGGATAAACAGACACACAGCCCTGCTCGATTAATTTCAATGTGAGACGTCGCTCCCCCGCCCACAATTCCCCTAACTGCCGACCGTACATGTCCCGTCCCCTGGGCTCGAGCTCCCAGACATGGCCCCGCAGTTCTCGCCCCAGGCACTGGCCCGCGAGCCTTCCGGCATCCAGCCCTCCCACTCGCGTGGGCTGACCTTTCTCGGGCGCATCGATGCTGGCTAGCCGTAGCCGCTCACCTCCTCGTAATTCCACGGTATCCCCGTCTAAGACCCGCACCACCTTCACCGGAAGCCGGAGCGGGATGAGGGTAAAAAACTCACGCCCCAGGATTAGGCCTAACAAAGGATAGATGAAGTGGTAGTTACGCATGCACTGACCATAGTCGAAACGCCGGGGAGCAACTCCCTTGGAAATGAAACGCATTGGAGATTTTTCGCGTATGAAAACGAATGAAGCTGTAAACGAGCATTTCAAGTTCGAACTCGTGCACGTGGACAAGAATTGTGGTGCCCGCGCCGGCATCATCCATACTCCTCACGGTGACATTGAAACGCCGGTGTTCATGCCGGTGGGAACCCACGGTGCGATCAAGGCCCTGCAACCGAAAGAGCTGGTGGATCTCAACATCCAGATCATGCTCTCGAACACGTATCATCTTCACCTCACTCCAGGTTCTGAACTCGTCGCGAAGGCCGGTGGACTCCACAAGTTCATGGGTTGGGATCGTCCGATCCTGACGGACTCCGGCGGCTTCCAAGTCTTTTCATTGCAAAAGAACGGCATCACTGAAGAAGGCGCGCTTTTTAGAGATGCTGACGGAAAAGACATCAAACTCACGCCAGAAATTTCCATCGGTGTGCAGCAGAACTTGGGTTCGGACATCATGATGGCCTTCGATGAGTGCATCCCCTACCCCGCGACGGAAAAATACGTGGAGAATTCCATCGCACGCACACACCGCTGGCTCGATCGCTCGGTGGAAGCGTGGACGAACCCCAAGCAAGCACTCTTCGGGATTATTCAAGGTGGGGTCTATCCGAAGTACCGCGACATCTGCTTAGAAGAAGTTGTGAAGCGGGATCTTCCTGGGTACGCCATTGGTGGTGTCTCCGTAGGCGAAGGCCCCGAGCACATGGAAGCCATCGTAAAATACACCGGTCCGAAAATGCCCGTGAACAAACCGCGCTATGTGATGGGCGTCGGTCTCCCGGAAGACTTGTTGATGATCTGGGAAAACGGCATCGACATGAGTGACTGCATCATCCCGACGAAGTTCGCCCGCGGCGGCACACTCTTCACCAACCGCGGAAAGATTCGCATCGACCACAAGAACTATCGCAGAGATTTCTATCCGATCGAGCCGAATCTAAAAGACTACGTGAACACCCATTTCACGCGGGCCTACATCAAGCACTTGTTTGATTCGAATGAAATCCTCGGGCAAATCCTTGCGACCGCTCACAACATCGCCTTCTACAAGTCGATGGCCGTGAGAGCTCGGGAAGCGATCTTGGAAGACCGCTTCGTGGAGTTTAAAAAGGATTTTCTAGCCGGATACCTAAAGAATTAGAATTGCACTTGTTCTCAATCACATCTTCTTGGATTGCGCTCACGCGATAGGCCGTGCGAGACAGGATAGAAGCACGTTCGATGGTGAGCTGGACGCTTAAGGACGCGAGCGCTTCATTCCACGCAGTGTCTTCCAGGCTTTGCCAGTCTTCCCTGTAGCAACGGCGGCATTTCTTTTTGTTCCACACGCTCTGAAAGATGTTGTTGATCGGATACTTCTCTAAGCACCCTGCAACGCGGGTGTCGCTCAAGCGCTGGATGCTGACCATGAACTGAGAGATCAACTGCTCTTCGATGAAGACGCGCTGGGTGTTCATCCAGGTCACGAACTCTGTCGACTTGAGGAGCGTCTGGCAGTAGCTGCGCGCCAGTGGCGTAAAAACCTCAGTGCGCTTGTGGTAGCGAAAGTCCTCCGGCAGGGCCTTGAAGGCTTCGCCTTCGCAGTCTTGCTGGAGGTAGGTGCCGGGTCTGCGTGCCCAGCTGAAATCGGTCTTCAGCGCCTGGTCAAAGAGTTTCGTCGACTCGTGCTTCGTTTCCTCGATGCGCGTCTCTTCGGCCTGGGAGTCGTACTCGTAGAGCTGCTTGAGATCTTTCACGAACAGGGGCAATGTCAGGTCGTAGAGCAACATTCCTTCTTTTCCGTCCGTCACGCCTAACTGGTCAAACGACATCTCACCCACAGCGGCACGCACCTCTCTACTGATGTCGCTGTTGAGACAGTTGTACTGCGAGGACGCCATCCAGCCTTCGCCGAGGCTGAGGGGCCCACTGACGGGAGCGTCATGGTCCGTCAGCGGAATGGCCCGGCACGAGTTCCAAAGTTTTTTTACCGACTCGTTGATGAGTGCTGATTGGGTAAAGATAAAGTCCTGATGCACCTTGATCGTCTCTACCTTGACGGCTTCGAAGCGGTTGGCTTCCAAGAACATCTTGCGCAGATCGGCCTGTAGATTTTCCGCCTGTACCATGTCGTCCGGGATGAGTTCCATGAGCAATTCATCGATGGCGTCGAGGTAGCATTTCTTCTCGTCGACGTCACCGTAGCAGCCGGTCATCAGACGCAGCGGAACCACCCGCTGATCGAGGTTGTTGTAAAACTCGCTCAGGCGCTTGAAGTAGTCCTGGTTTTCCCGGGACGTTCGGAGGTGCCCCACCATCTGCGCGAGGAACTCGTCTTGGATATTTTGCTTGTACTCATTCAGGCGTTGAGGGACGCGCAGCATGCGACAACCGTCCACGTGCTGGAGCTTCGCATCCACCACTGCTTGCTCTACGAGTGACTTGAGATGACCACCGAGACAGCGGCGCATTTCGACACCCACGGCGAAAGGGAAACTGCTCGCGGGAAGGATCGGATCGGTCGCGGAGGACGCGACGTTCTCCTCACACGCGGCCACCGCGCGGAACACGTCGGAGGAGAAGACTTGCAGGGCCGACGCCTTGAACTGAGACTGGAGGCCGGCCGGATCGTAGTCCTGCTGCTCGTAGACGGAGTTCTTCAGGATCGCATAGATCTCGGAGGGAACCTTCTTCTTGGTGGTTTCACCCTCGTAGCGGTAGTAGGCTGCGGTGTCGGCGAAGTGCTCCACCGGGCTGGTGCGAGCGTAGTCGCGGACGAACTGCTCATTCTTCAGGCTCGAGGCCCACTGGCGCACCATCTGCTGCGTAGTTTCGTCGCGGTATTCGTTGATCGTCCAGCCGCCGGCCGCTTGCCAAACACCGTTGTCCGAGAAATAAAACGAACCGGTGCGATCGCGCTTACCCCAGTGGTAATCGATCTGGTGCGCCATCTCGTGCGTCGTTCCTTCGTAGATGAACCCCGAGTCATTGGTCAGTGAGAAATTCAGGCAGCCGTCGTTTAAGACGATGTAGCCTTGACTGTAGGCCAGACCGCAGACTTGGGGACCGCGACCTTCGATGTCGGCCTTGCGCGGGATCCGCTGAATTTCCTTGAGGTCGGTGAGCGTTTTGTAGGTGGTGGGAAGCGCATGGCTCATGCGCCAGAAGGCGTAGAGTTCGTTGCGCGAGAAGAGGTAGTCCGTGAGAGGATAGGCCACGTCTCCGTAGACTCCGGCGCGGGCGTCCTTCTGTTCAAAGACTTTATTCTTGAAAGAAAGAATGTTTCCCATCTTGAGATACCACAGATAGGTCGCCCACCCTTCCAGGCCATCCGCACTCTTGTACACAGCGTTCACGACGCAGGGTGCGTCTTCACAGACGGACACGTCCACGCTGGAGGCATCGTTGAGATCGCCGAACTTCGTGCCCACCGCTTTCAGAAATTTAGCTTGAGCAACCGGCAAACGGCTTAAGCTCAAGTGCTTCCACGTTCCCGTTATCTTTCGCTCCGACTCAAGCTGTGCTTGGTAGTGCAGGGCTTCGCGCTTGACCTCGTCGAGACTAAAAAGTTCCGACCGGCAGCTCGCAGCAGGAGGACCCGCGGCGGGCAGGCGTGAAGGCACAAACTGCGCTCGATTTTTTAACCAATCACCGGTGACGATTCGATCCGGTGTTTTCGGCGCACACGCAGCGAGCAGCAAAAGAACCCATAGTTTATTTTTGAGCATGTTCTACCACCCGAGTCACTTGATCCGTGTTGGGATCATAAATCACACTAACGCCTTCACGGTCGCACTTTAGTTCTTTTTCTGGATGCAAATGAGAAGTTGGCTTGTTGAGCGCCTCAAAAGTCGTGGGACAATCCTTAAACCGATGACGCCAGTAAAGCAGCGATCGCTCATCTCTTGAGGGCTCACGAAAACCGGCCACCACCACATCGTTGGTGACTTGGTATTTTTGGTTGTCGGGATAAACCAGGACCTCTGTGTCTTTGCCGGGAATCGGCTTCTGGGCTTCGGTGGGTTGACCACGATCGGCCAGCAGCGCTGCCTTGGTGGTTTCACCATAACGAATAGGGGCCTTGGAATCGGCACAAGCGCCCGCCACTGCGAGCAACACGAAGACGTATCTTGAAAACATAAAGGCCCCCTCTGATGGCTTATCGGAGGGGGCCCTTAGATAGTTGACTTTAAATAGCTACTATTCCGTCTTTTCTACTAGTTACCTGCAACTGGTACGTAGATCTGGTTCAAACCGCTGAAACGACCAGAGAAGCGTTGAGCGCCGGCCTTGATCCACAAGAAGTCCGGGCGAGTTTCAGAAATCCACTCACCGCCGATCACGTTGCCAGCAGCATCGATTTCCAAGGTGTACTCGTAGTAACGAGTCGTGAAGGTCTGGTCTGGAGTATTCGTCACAGGATCCATCGACATGAATCCGCCTTCCTCATTTGCGTAGTCCGGAGAAAGAAGGTTCAACTCTTCACCGTAGGTCATGTCCATCTTCACTTGAAGGATCTTCGCGGCACCAATGCTCGCCTCGCGAGGAGTGGGAGCACGCTCAGCGACGATCTGTGCTGAGTACTCGCCGACTGGCTGGTTCCAAACATCGTTGAAACGATCCACGTCAGCAACGAAACCGCGATCCTGTAAACCGATCATGTTGGTGAGTGCCATGTGGAAAGCACCGGCGTTCACGTCAGCGCAGTCTTTCGAGTTCGCATCACGTCTTGAGGGCATAGTTTGCACGCGATCTTCCGGATAGGCTTCGCCTGGGACCTTGCCGTCAACCTTGCAGCGGTTACCCAAACGTGAGTAGGCCGTCGTTTTATGGTCTTCCGCGTAGTAAAGATCCAAGAGACCTTTCACGTCTGAGGAGCCGAAAGGAACAACGATGCCGTCTTTATTGGCGATGTTGTTACGGGCCGGTTCAGCGTGAGTGATGGCCGACATCGCCCATCCGTGACAAATGCCTTCCCACCACAAGTCCTTAGGACTGTTTTTCGCAAGCACTTTCTTCGTTAGAGGGTAATCGTAGTTACCCATGTAGATGTCGTACTTCTCAGCTGGAGAAAGCTTCTCGAGTTCGGTGATGTCAGCCTTTTCCAACTCGGCCTTTGACATCAACTTATATTTGAAGGGCTGTGGATTGGGTTCTGCGTTCCAGCGGTAAGCGATGCCACCGAGGTTCGCTGGCCAGAAAGTGTCAGACCAGATCATGTGACTGTTCGTCAGCTTCGCCTTCAAAGGCAAAGACACCAGCTTCGCCGTTAGAGGCTTGCCAGTGACCTTACTGAATTTAAAAGGATCATTTGTTTTATCCCAACGAGCGGCGTGGGCGGAAGCCATCGACATAAGAATGAGAGCAGGCACGATTGTTGCGCGCATGGCGGAACTCCTTTACAGGTTAAAAAATGAAGCGAGGCTCTTGTATCAGCTGGCAGGAAACGTGGGGAGAAAAGTGAGGAAAAGGGTAAATCTTTCATGAGGGCTCGACCCGGCCCGTCTAAGAGGTTATTGGAACCCTATGAAACCCCTGCTGTTGACTCTCGCCCTGACCCTCACCTCCTTCAACGTCATGGCGTGTGAATGCTCTGAGTATCCCGTGGATGCGGACCCGATCGTCGAACAGACTCTCAAGAAGTCACTAGGTAGCGACATTACGATAAGGGATCCGGAGTGGCTGAAGGCCTACCCCACACTTAGCGAAAGACTCTTTAATGATTTCCGTGGAAGTTCCTGTGAGATCATCGGGCCCAACCAAGAAAGCATGATGATGTGCACAGGAAAGTACAAGTCCGACTACCGCTACTCGGTGACTCTTGCATCAGGCGCAGCTTGCACGGTTGATGTGCAGGTCAAGGCTTCAATCAAGAAAGCCTCCGCGAAAATCCTTCGCACGACTTGCCGCTAGTTACCTAAGCCCCTTCGATCATCAAACTTATGATTGTGGTGAGCTTATCCAAGTCGTCATAACGGATGTTATGGAAGAGCGCAATTCGCAGTTGATTTCGCCCAAGCTTGCGATAACCATCGATATCGACGGCCACCCCTTGCTGGCGCAAGACTTTGCTGATGTCATCCACTTTGAATTTTTCATCCACGTCAATGGTGGCCACGGCCGTTGAACGATGAGCCGCTTCTTTCACGAACGGACTCAAGTAAGGTTTGGCTTCGGCCCAGTTATAGAGCAGCGCCGCTTTTCTTTGTGCTTGAGCGACAACAGCACTTTGGCCAAGCTGGTTGAGTCGTTTCACCTGTTGATTCAACAGGAACAACGTGGCGAGTGCTGGCGTATTATAGGTTTGATTCCCACGACCATTATCAATGGCGTGCTGCCACTTGAAGGATTCCGGGACGAAGCGACTCGTGTCACGCCCTATTCTTTCAGCTCGCTCAATGGCCTTTGGTGACATGAAGGCCACATACAATCCGCCTTCCGAAGCAAAGACTTTTTGTGGCGAGAAGTAGTAGAGATCAACATTCTTGATGTCAGTTAAGATCTGTCCCGCGCCCGAGGTTGCATCCATTGCCACCAGCGTTTTACTATTTTCTAGCTGCGGGATGCGGGTGTTCTGTACGCCGGTTGAGGTTTCATTCAAGGTCGTGCAAAGCAGATCAAAGCCCGGCTCTTCGTGCATCTCCAACCCACGGCCATACTCGACACTGATTTGTCTTGTCGTGATCCACGGAATGAGTTTGTGTGCCTTGTACCACTTCTCAGAAAACTCTCCACAGGTGAAATGCGCAGAGGATGTTTCAACCAAACCCAATCCAATCATGTCCCAAAACATTGTCGCGCCGCCGTTACCCAAAATGACCTCGTAACCTTGGGGCAGACTGAAATAGGTGCGTAATCCTTCTTGAATCTCTCTCACCACATTCTTCACGCCGTCTTTGCGGTGACTTGTTCCCATGAAACTCGCACCGGTTGCCGCGAGACTTTGTAAATGTTCGATGGGAACCAAAGAAGGACCGCAGCCAAAACGCGGATCACTGGGGCGAAGGTCAGCGGGAACAGAAAATTTTTCGAACATGGGGTTCTCCTCCCACTATATTGCCATCGCAAAAATAGTTTTGGGATATACTTTCCTTACTAAAGGACCTTCATGAAGATCGTTTGCTTTTTATTCGCCCTCGCTCTCAGCGCATCGGGCCATGCGGAGAACACGTCCACCGACAATTTCTCTCGGAAATTTAAGAACCTCGGCTTTCATACCGGTTCACACACAGAGTTCTACGATCGCATGCAGATTGACGAAAAAGGCACCACGGAGAAGTTTGGCCTTAACCCATTGCTCGGTTTTTCAACTGACTTCGAGTTAGTCGAAGATGTCTTGATGATTCCCGAACTTAACTGGGTTCTTCCACGCGAAGCTGGAGAAGGCGTGACGCAAAACCTCGTCATGCTGCGGATTGATTTCGCCTGGCGCGGCAGTGACTGGTGGCGCCTGCGCGCGGGTACATCTTTGATGGTGAATAACATCAAAGGCTCGGGAGGCACCGTGGAGCTGAACAACGGCAGTGGCACCTCGCGCTTCTACATCCCCGCCGAGTCGCGCACATCCGTGAACAATACGCTTGATCTTGGTGCTGAGGCGATGTTGGATTCTTTTGGGATTCGGTTTCAAACCTACATCTACTCGTTGCTTAAATCGCAGCGTCGTGAAGTGAGCTATTCTCTGATGTTTAGCTACTACTATGACCTAGGAGAATAGAGTGAAATTCGTATTCCTATTTCTACTTCTTCCTCTCACGGCGCGGGCCTACACGCTTAATAATTCTATTGGTGCACGGTTTGATAATGAGAATGTGAATGTCCGGGTTGGTCTTAATCCTACTCCCTGCGACAACGTGGACCTCGATGAGGTGGCGTCTCTTCTCAACGAGGCGATGGATGATTTCTGGAATACGGTCTCGACCTCCCGTCTTCAGTTAAAGACATCCGGCAGTGAAAACACCGGGGATGATAACTACTGGACCGGCGAGCTGTGCCTCACTGGGGGTTCCTGTGGAGGGACACCGGTTCCCGCCACGTCTGATATCATTGTGACCTGTAACAAAAATACCACGAACTTTCCTGGCGCGAGCTCTCTGCTCGCCCTCACCCTTCCGAATGTGATCTCCGGAAAAGACATCAAGGGTGCTGTCGTCTTGATCAATGACACCAACGGAAGTTTTGGCGACCTCACTCGCAATCAAAAAATCGCTGTGCTCGCTCATGAAGTGGGCCATGCCATCGGTCTTGGCCACAGCCAAGAAAGCTCCGCACTGATGTACTTCAAGATTGTCCCTACCCGGACGACACTCGCCCGCGACGATCGCCTGGGCGTGACCTATCTCTATCCGGTGCAGATGGACCTATTTGGCGCTGGTTGCTTCCTGGGAACGATCAAGACATTAGGTGATGGCGGCGGAACCAATTCCTTCTGGCCCACCGCCCTTGCGGGACTGCTACTGTCACTTCTCTTGAAGCGCCCTAAGAAAGAGAGCGCAGCGAGTTCCCCCGCTTAGCGCACTCCGCTTCGTAGATTTCTAGCTGCTCTTTTTCTTCATTGTTAAGCAACTTTTCATCGATCAAGTTCGGATCGAATCCAACGTTGGTGAATGAGCGGAACTTCAAGTAGCCCTTAAACTCTGGGTGCTTCTCGACGACGGCGACGTTCTCCAGACGAACCCCACCGAAACCTGGAACGTAAATCCCTGGCTCGATTGAAACGACCTGGCCCGCTTTCATCGGCATCTGTGACGCCACTGAAATACGCACGCCGTCTTCATGCACGTGTACGCCCACACCGTGGCCGGTGCCGTGACTGTAGTTGTAGCCATGCTTCATCAGTGGCGCGCGCGCGATCCCATCCAACACATTCCCCTTCGTGCCTTCGAGGAAGATGGCGTTTTGCAGGGCCAGGACCCCCTTCAACACGAGGGTATAAATTTTCTTGTACTCGGGCTTCGCTTCGCCGCGAGGAGAGGCAAAGAAAGTGCGCGTGGTATCAGTCGCGAAGCCACCGGCAAAGTAGCCGCCGGAATCGAGCAGAATCATGTCATCGGCTTTGATGACGACTTGATCAGACGGGTTGCCGTAGTGAATGATCGAACCGTTAGGCCCCACTCCGGCGATGGTGCCAAAGCTTTGCTCTTGCGACCCCTGGGCTTGGTACTTCTTGGTGGTCTCGGCCCACAGATCAAACTCAGTGAGTCGCTTGCCATCGCGGATACTTTCTTTAAGCCATTTGATCGTATTGAAAATCGCCTTGTCGCTGCACACGAAGTTCGCTTCCATTTCGCGAATCTCGGCCGGCTCCTTAATCGACATCCATTCAACCAAACCCAACGCTTTCTCTCTGAGACGTTCGGGATGGAAGACGGTGAGGAGCATATTGAAGTCAGCGCAGTTGAGGAGACCGGGATCGAGCGTGACTTCCTCAAGGTGAAGCGTGTTCTGCAATCGCGTGAGTTCGGAGCTGATTTGATTGTGAGGGACTTGGATCCATTGGACGCCATCGATCTTCTTCGCAGCAGC
Organism: Pseudomonadota bacterium; assembly: GCA_027486525.1. Classification (GTDB taxonomy): domain Bacteria; phylum Bdellovibrionota; class Bacteriovoracia; order Bacteriovoracales; family Bacteriovoracaceae; genus UBA6144. The sequence continues at coordinate 869 of JAIXOY010000035.1, read as the reverse complement.
GCTGAGGGGCGTGTCAGGAGTGATAAACACGTACACCATGTGCTTTGTTGCCAGCGCCTTCGCGCGAAAACTCGAGAGGTGCGGTAACTGGTAGCCACGGCAGTTGGTGATCCAGCTGATCTGGTCCAGAGCCGCGACGAACATGCCCTGCTTGTCGTTCTGAAATACGAGAGCTGTTTTTTCCAGAGTATCGCGACCGCGATGCTCGCGCGCAACGAATTGGATTTCTTTCGGGGCCGCCACGGGCGTGAATTCAATGATGGAACTCAATTCGCTTTGATAAAAAGGTACCGTCTCCGTGACGGTCTCGAGGCGTTTCAAAAAGCCAAGGGATGTACGGTCGGCCTCCAGGCCCACTTTCTTCATTAAAAGTGACTTCGCATCATTCAACAAAGCCTGGGCAATGCCAGTCGCTGCATCGCACTTCACGACATGAACAACAGTGGCATCCACCTCACCATCAGCCTGTTCATGGTAACGCCCGTCGACGTAAAGGCGAACCTTACCTTCGCGGGGAACCAATATCTCTGCGGTAGAGCCTGTGAACGCCGTGAAATAAAAGCGGTGACAGTCCTCAAGTGGGACATACTCCGTGAGAGAGACGTCGTTGCTGGAGACATAAAATCCATCCAGCTTGTGCTGCACCATGAACTGTTGCAGTTTTTCAATATTCTGCTTGATGGTTTGAGGGGACAGAGCGAGGGTTTTCTTCATAGAATCATCCTTGTTACGCGACTCAGAAAAATTACCCTGCATCGATTGCGAAGGGAAGGATATTATGGCCCCGAAACCTCCAGTGCACTACGGCGACTACCTACAACTGACGAAGATCCTTGATGCCCAAACGCTCGAGTCGGCCAAGCGTGGCG
>JAIXOY010000004.1 GCA_027486525.1 Pseudomonadota bacterium | reverse complement strand
GAGACGCGAGCGACTGGGACGACCTCGCCGAGATCACCTCGACCGAATTGATTCGTATGAAAAGTGGCTACGCCTTCCGTGGGAAAGGAATGGATCTACAGGGTGTGCTGCATGACTTTGCTCACTCTGAGGGTGTCACTGGCGTGGCAGAAGAACTAGGTAATGCTGGTGTCATATGGGCAGCGAAAAATGAAAGCGTACCCGATGAAGTGTTACAAGATTTACAACAAGTTGGACTTTGGCGTCCCAATACTCATCCCATGGCCTTGCGCAAACTCTCGCTTCTTCTGGGCCTCGAACTCAATTACAGAGACGATCGATTTGTTGTCGAGCGCAACGGCGTAGCGCTAAAGATGGATGCAGAAGAGTTGATGGACGAGATTTTCAACTATGGCAAACATGGTTTGCGGTCAGACAGCGTACCTGTCTATATCGGTGGATTAGATTCTATCTAGATTTGTATTCATAGAGTTCCACTGAATCTTCAGTCCCTCTCTTTATCCACCGACTATTTCCGGCTAACTGTCGCTGAAGTCCCGAGGAGAAATTGACGTCAATCATGATCCAGCCGAAGCCATATTTCTGGAGTGCTTGCTCCCAGCCCGCTTCCCCTCTCGAAATCGCATGGTAGGTCTGGATATCGTCATCCGAATAGATGATGTTTCTTGTGTCGGCATAGATCTTGTTTGGAAGCGAATAGATTAAGTAGCTGCCAATCTCAAACTGATTAAAAATGGGACGTCGGTCATTTTCATTCTTGATCATCTCCGCAAGCTTGACTGGTGCAATGTTCGTGAAGAGCTGACTTTTAGTCTTCGGTAAATATTGAACGATCCGGGGCTTTAAGGTGGGAGTCATGAAGATCGTAAAAAAAATCACTAGACTCGCAAGGCACAAGTTGATTGTTCTCTTCGCTTCATTGAGCACAGGGGAGGGCTGCATCAAATCTTCGCTTTTAAGATAAAGTAGCAAAGACAGAAAGGGCCAAATGGTATGGCGGATCGCCAGGAAGCCTAAAAACAGCAGAGGATAGTACGGTGAGGACCATTGGGTGGTTCGACGTTTCGTATAGGCATGCACTGACACGATCAAAACGAGTAGGCAATACGCCATGGTTTGAGAAGTGAACTGATGGGGATAAAGTGTCGGGATCCACTCCGTTATGTTTCGATGCCGAGAAATCTGATCGGTCTCCGCTAAGTAGGACCAAACCTTATACCCAAATGGATTGATCAACGTCGCTAATCCCACAAACAAACATGAGAGCCAATCTCTGGTTTGAAAACGACGCTCTAGATAACCTCGAAGAGTTGATCTCCAGAGAACCATTCCCAGAATGATCGCCCAAGAACCATGTAGATTCACCCAGAAAATTTCCAAGATTACTAACATCGCCATGTCTTTATACGACAGCTCCCCGCGCTGGTTGATTATCTTGAACGAAACAATGAAGGGGATGATCGCTAGCAACGCCGGACGATCGATAAAGAGAATGGAAATTCCAAAGTAGAAGAGCGAAACGAAGAAGAGACTTCGATAGCTCCATGCCTGCTTATCGAGACTTTTGATTGAATCTCGGTACACCAAAAATAAAAAGATCAGTAGGACGATCCTGTGAAGATAAAGCACGGCATCGAGGCTTCCCAGGCGATGAAGATATCCATAAATCGTCGGCATCAACGCAGGATAAACCATCTCCTTCGTTGTGAGTACACTGTAGCTATCACGGGTCACAGGCTTACCTGCGGAGATCGAATCTAGTCCGAGCTGAATCCAGACGCCAAGATCCCCCATGCTTACAGGTAGTGACATGAAATAGAGAAGTGGCAGCAAAAAGTAGAGCCACGTGTATAGTGCCGATCGAGTCATGCTAATACTTTTTGAGCACCAAAGATCGAAAGAGGATGAGTGCGGCAATTCCCCAGAAGGTCCACGTCATGGTGGGGATTTGTGAGAAGTGCTCTGGGCTTTTACCCATCAAGGGCAATGCACCTACGAGGATGAACGTGCCCGACAAGAGAGACAGCCCCAGGAAGTAGAGTGAACGGGAGACTGACTTAACGTAGTCATCTGCTCCCTGCACCTTGAGTTCGAAGGCATAACCTCGACGGGCCTGCTCCCGCATGAACCACTTCAGGTGCTTCGGCAAAATGCGCATCGATGTGAGCAAGTCTTTGCCGATCCACATGGCTTCTTCTTTCGCACTGTCTTTAGAAAGAACTTCACCCAAAAGTTTCGGAAGGTCTTTCTCGAGAATTTTGAAGATATTGAGATCAAGGCCTACGGACTTCCCTACACCATCTAACGTCATGAGGGCCCGGAAGATGATGAACCACTCGCGAGGCAAATAGAGGCGATGGCGCGTGAGTGTGCTAATGATAGCGCGGACCAGTTCTGTGACGTTGGTCTCTTTGATCGAGAGACCTACAAACGGTGAAAGATTGTCGCGAATATCCCTGATGAGTTCTTCGTGGTCCGGGATAGTTTCGTACTCCGCGACTTCGAGGAACTCATAGACCATGTTCTCATAGTCATGAGTAACGACGGCATAGAGAACGGCAATGAGGTTCGTGCGATTCTTCTTCGAGAGGGTCCCCATCAAACCAAAGTCGATGAGACCCAGTCGTTGGTCTTTCATGATGAAGAAGTTCCCACCGTGCAGATCTGCGTGGAAGAATCCATCAGAGAGAAGCGTCTGGGCGAACAGCTCTACGCTGCGCTCAAGCTTCTCCACCATCCCCGGCCCCAGTTCCTCTAAAGATTTAAACTGATTGAAGGGCCGGCCATCGAGGTACTCCATCACGAGGATGTTGGTTGAAGAGTACTCACGAAATATGCGCGGGATCACGAAATCGTTGTGCTTATCGATCCGCGCAAGATTTTTCCCAAGGCGCTCGCAGTTCTGTGCCTCGGTCATGAAATTCAGTTCGGACATCGTGGCGCGGAAGAAATCCTCGATCACGCGAGAGATGCCGAGATACCGAATGCCTACTGAAGCACGCTCAACTTGCGCGACAATGAAGCGCACGATCTCAAAATCCGTGCGCAAAACTTTTTCGATGCCGGGTCGTCGAACCTTAACAACGACACGCTCACCGCTTAGCAAGGTCCCTCGATGAACGACGCCGATAGAAGCTGTTCCGATCGGTGTTTGTTCGAGGTCGCTGAACACTTGCGAGAGCGGTCGTCCTAGCGATGCTTCGATGACTTCCTTCGCTTCAGCAAACGGAATCGGCTTCACTTCATTTTGTAACTTTTTGAGTTCGCGGATCAGGGCAGGATCAAAGAGATCTTCGCGCGTGGCCAAGAGCTGGCCCATCTTCACAAAACTCGGACCCAATTCTTCGAAGGATAGGCGGAGACGCTGACCTAGGAGCCCCCACCATTCTTCACCGGCATCAGTCGCCTCAGCAGCAACATCTTCATCCGTGCTCGAAGTACTAAGTCCCGGGACTTCTCGTCCGAGGCCTGACTTCATGATGAGCGATTGGAATCCGTTCTTGCTAAAAACAGTCAAGATTTCGCGAAAACGCGCTACGTTTTTGATCGTTTTAGATAGACCGATACCGGTCTTAATCAAGTCCATGGGCTTCCTTGTGCTTCCATCATACGACAGGGCACTGTAAGCTCATAGGGTGCACAACCTTGCCCATATCCTCCTTCTCATCGCTGTGATGCTTGCCCCTATGGGACATGCTGCAGACTCATGCAGTCGTACGGCCGTCGTGAATTACCAAGAAGTCCTCGTGGACGCGAGCTCCAGCAACCGTGGTGAAGGGCTTCGCTATTATTTGCAACGCGACCCGGTGGCGAAGAAATTGCTAAACGAATACCAGCAAAACAACCGGCCACGCTGGCAGGGAGCGGCGCTAAGTACACTAGGTACTGCTACTGTGCTTGCGGGCTTTTTGCGTTCGAATGAAGGTAAAAACGAGACATTCACGGGAAGAAACACACTCGTTTTTGGCGGTCTCACTATGATTGCTGTGAGTTATTTGATTTCCCGAACAAATCAGTATAATAATGAATGGCTTTTGCAGCGGGCCATCGAAGAACACAATAAACGCAACACCCCCCGCATTTATTTTTCTGCCGATCCAGATTCATCCAACAGCACGGGCTTTGGGATGGGGATGCAGAAGGAGTTCTGAGTCATGGGCCAATGTCCTCGCTGTGGTAAGAATGTCCCCTACATGGAAGCTTTTCCCCCAGGTCGAGCTGACCAATGCTCGAGTTGTGGTGGTGATTTAAGGAACTGTATTTCTTGCAAGCACTACGACAAGACGGCTTACAACGAATGCCGTGAACCAAGTGCCGAGCGTGTAGTTGAAAAAGAAAAAGCGAACTTCTGCGAATGGTTTAAGTTCGGTCCGGGTGCTGCAGGAAAGGGCACAACGAAAGATGACATGCTAGAGAAAGCTAAAGCTCTGTTTAAGAAATAAGAGGACCTATGACCGAAACGCCTATGACTGCCCTGGGAAAAAAAATGATGGAGGCCGAGCTCGATCAGCTTATCAAAGTTGACCGCGAGAACGTCAAAGAGGCGATCTCAGAGGCTCGCGCCCTAGGTGACCTCAAGGAAAACGCTGAGTACTCTGCCGCAAAAGAAAAGCAATCGCACGTCGAAGGTCGCATCCAAGAACTCCAGTCGAAACTTTCGCGCGCGCGCGTCGTTGAAGTGACCAATTTCAAAGGTGAGAAAATCGTCTTTGGTGCAACCGTTAAAATCACCGATGCCAATGGAAAAGAGATCACTTATCAAATCGTCGGTGAAGACGAAGCCATGAGTGATCCGAGCAAGATCTCGTACAGCTCACCTCTCGGAAAAGCTCTTATTGGTAAAGAGGCCGGCGATGAAGTGATCGTCAAAGCCCCGAAGGGTGATGTGACCTATGAGGTCCAAGCCGTCCAATACCGCTAGTATGAATGGCGAGTCGCCTTTGCAGGCGCTCGCTGCTGGCAAAAAATCTCCCTCGGCTCATTTGGAAGCCTTGTACGCGGCAGGACTAAAAACGCTTGATGATCTCATGTGGCTTCTTCCACTGCGCACTCTTCCGATGCCCAAGCCTCGTCCCTTTCGAGAAGCTCGCGAAGGTGAGCTCTTCTTGGGTTGTGGCAGAGTCATTCACCGCGAAGTAAAACCCGCCTATGGCCGCCGCACGAAAGGTCGTTTTCTACTGCATAACGGTTTTGTGGTGGTGAAAGAGTTGGATGGAGAAGGAACCTTGCCCTTGAGATTCTTCAATCTCTACCCGCAACAAAAAAAGCAAATCGAAGAGTGGGATAGAGTTTGGTTCCTCGGAACGATGCAGGAGTGGAAAGCCCAAAACCAAATCGTAAATCCGAAGGTTCATTCGTTGGTTGATGAAGCCTGGGCGCAAACCCTTGGTGAATGGCTCGTTGAGTACCCAACCGTTAACAAAGTTCCGGGAACCTACACGGCACGCTTGTTTGAGAGTCTTCCTGCGAATTTTTGGCAGGGACTAAGATCCGATTTCGGTACCGACGAGCTGAACGATGTTTCACTCTCCCGCGCATTTCAAATTCTCCATGCCCGCATTCCTTCTGCCCAATTCAGCAAAGAACTCCGCAACTCGGCTGAAGAGCGGCTGGCCTATGAAGAATTTTTTGTCGACCAACTGAAGATCACCACTCGCCGACGTTTCATCAAAAGAAAGGTCGGCCCGAAGATTCATCCGGATGCCGACACGCTCACAGCTTTTCAGAAACGACTCCCCTTCTCACTGACGGAAGATCAAACGAAGTCCGTGGAACAAATCCTTGCTGACATGAACACCGGTCATCCCATGATGCGTATGTTGCAGGGTGACGTCGGTTGCGGAAAAACTGTCGTGGCCATGCTCGTCGCCTTGGTGGCCATTCAGCAAGGACAGCAAGTCGCCATGATGTGCCCCACAGAAGCACTGGCGCAACAGCACGCGAAGACTCTTGCAGACATGTTCGGCTCACTCCCCTTCTTAAAACCTGCCCTACTTCTTGGGAGTATGAAAAAGAAAGGCAAAGATGCCGTGCTGAAAGCACTCATCACTGGTGAAGCCAACTTCGTCATCGGTACTCACTCACTCTTCCAAGAGAGTGTCGCTTTTAGAAACCTCGCCTTGGCGATTATCGATGAGCAGCACAAATTTGGTGTAGAACAACGTCTGATGCTCACAGCAAAAGGCGCGGGGACTCACTGTTTGATTATGTCTGCTACCCCTATCCCACGAACCCTATCGCTGGCCCAGTACGGTGACCTAGATTTCACCACGATAAAAGTTATGCCGGCAGGACGCAAGGGCATCAAGACACGCATCGTGGCTAAAGCGAATTACGATAAATACGTTGAGTTCATCAAACAGCGTCTCGCTAGTGGTGACCAAGGCTACATGGTGTTTCCGGCCATTGAAGAGTCCGAAACCATGGCGCTGCAAAACGTGACGGAAGCTTTTCAACAGTATCAAAAGGAACTGCCTGGTGTTCCCATGGCGGTGCTTCATGGAAAGATGAAGGCCGAAGACAAAGAAGCCACCGTCAAAGCCTTTACCGAGGGCACAATCCGCATTCTCATCGCGACCAGTGTGATTGAAGTCGGCATCAATGTACCGAATGCAGCATTCATGTGCGTCTACAACCCGGAGCGCTTCGGCCTGAGCTCTCTTCATCAACTTCGTGGGCGGGTAGGTCGCGGTGATAAGGCCGGCTTTTGTTTTTTAGTACTTGATAAAGAGCTTGGACCTGGGGCGATGGAACGCTTAGAAGTGCTAGAAAAGACCACCGATGGGTTTGTGATTGCCGAAGCCGATTTGCAGAACCGCGGCGAAGGTGATCTCTTCGGAGTGGACCAGTCGGGCGAGGTGACCCGTCGCCGTGTAGCGGACTTCATGAAACATTCCCAGGTTCTCGAAAAAGTGTACCGAGACGTTCAACATCTCATGGCCTCAGATCCAGGCAAAATCGATCCTATGCTGCTGAAGCTCGCCCGCGATCAGAAGATTTTGGATACAATCTAGGTATGTTAGAAATCCACATCACTACCTGCACTGACCCTGAGTACGAAGGCGTCTGGCGCTTTGAGAAGAACCAAATCTATTTTGGTCATCCCGAAGGAGATATTTCTCCCGTCGGCATGCTGCCGTCCAACGCCTTCATGTTGGAGGTCCTACCGGACTTTTTACAAGCCCATCCGGGCCCGATCATGGAGTATTGGTTATTGAACGGAAAGCGTGCCACGAAATCACGGAAACTTAAAGTCGGTGACCAGTTGCAGGTGGGAGAAGTTATCTTCAAAGTGAGTGCTGCTGAGTACAAAGAAGTGCAAAGCAAAAAACAAATTCTTGATACACGCCTCAAGGCTCTCGTCGAACAACAATCGCCTCTTTTAGAGCTCGTTCAGCTTTTGAACGTCAAAAGTAAGTAGGTCCCGTGCAACTTTACGCCAACTTTTTCAGAACGAGCGACGGCGAGCAGATCTTCTACACAACAAACTTTCCGATTGATTTCAAAACCTCTCATGAGAAAGTTCTGCTTTTTAATTATGGACTCGTTTGCAGCAACCTTCACTGGAAGTACCAGCTCGAATGGTTTCACCGTGCTGGGTTTAAAATTCTGTTCCATGACTACCGCGGGCATTTTCAAAGTTCAGGAAAAGATAGTCTCTCGGCAATCACGTTCGAGCGCATTGCTCTTGATATCAGTGAAATGCTGGATCATCTCCACATCAAGACCGTGGCTGCGATAGGTCACAGCATGGGAGTGAATATCACGCTCGAGCTCGCGCGAAGACATCCAGAGAAAGTTCACGCAATGTGCCTGCTGTCCGGAACTGTACTGCCTGTGAAAGATGTCATGTTTGACACCAATCTCATGGAATACATCATCCCGGTGACCGAAGAAATTCTCAAGCGCTACAGGGACGTCTTTCAGTTCGTTTGGGATACGCAGGCGATGAACCCGATGACCCTCAAACTTATTCATTCGCAAGGCTTCAACGAAAAGCAAGTCGGCCGTGAGTTTATCGAAGTGTACATGAACCGAGTAGCACAGCTTGGTCCTGATCTCTTCTTGCAACTCTTCAATCAGATGCAGGCCCATGCAATTCTCGGACACCTTGATCAGATGAAAATCCCGGCGCTCATCATCGGCGGCGACCGAGATCGCGTGATCCCCTTTCATCTCCAACGATTGCTGCAACATCGCCTCAATGGATCAGAGCTTTATCTGATCAAAGAAGGCTCGCACGTCCCGCAGGTCGACTTTCCTGAGTACGTGAACGCGCGAATGAAACTGTTCTTAGATAAGAAGATGGCCTAGAGGCCCTTGAGCTCGATCAGTGGCTTGAAAATCCGGCGCATCGCCGACTTGACCTGAGATTTTTTGTATTCTTGGTGGCTCGCTTCACCCTGTGTGTTTTGTTGGTGGCTCGCTTCATCCGTAATCTGAACCTCAAAGGGGTAGAAGAAGCGGACATCGCGAGAAATGGGTGTGGTATCAAGTGCGAGCAGCTGCTTCGCCAGCGGGTTCTCTTTATCCTGCAAGGCCGCTTTGCGAACTTCGTTGAAATGCGCCATGAATGGGTTGCGGTACTTTATTAGCTGACGACCCGTGAAGTGAATCGCCCGGTATTCCTGCGACGAGTGCTGATTGTGATCCGACACTTTATGGGGAGCGCATCGCTCAACCAACAACTCGAGCTCTTTTAAATAACGCTCTTCATTCCAACCCTGGCGATAGCACTGCTTGAGTAGCGTGTTCTTACGACGCTTGAGCATGTCGAGATCTACCAATGTGTTCTGCGAACGACTTGGCTTGATGTTGTTGATCATGACGACATAATTCGTCACAAGAAATTTCAAAACACGAAGTGAATCGACCTTGGTCTTGGTGACAATGCGGACACCGATACGATCGAACAATTCTTCGGCCACATTTTCTTGTTTGTGCAAAAGCTTGATGATGATTGATTCGCGTGTCTTCTTCGCTTTCGTTTGGAAATCGATGAGCTGTATGACGAAGCCGTGGTCATTCTTGATCCACAGGTTATTTTCTTCGTCGCGCACAACGTACTTATAGAAGCGATCAAAGATTTGCTGTTGGATCACGCTGAAGTAACGGTAACGAAGATCTTTATCCGCATGAAGAATCGTGTGCATGACTTTAAGAACAACACCGGCCCATAGCTCTTCTTCTAGGTTCGGCTTGGAGCCGGCTTTGCCTGTGGCGAGCAGAAAAAGCTCGGAGATGTCAGTCAGTGAGTAAAGAAAGCTTGGTACAGAAAGCGGTAAGCCCTCTGGGTTACCTTCCTTGAGAAAGTAGCGCTTAATGAATTGAATCGCCTCTTGGTAGTTACCAAAGAGCTCCGCACTTTCTACTGGGTTTTTGACATCAAAACCGTAGCCGCCCAAGAAGTCATAAACTTGGTCCCGGTCATACATTTCTGTGAGATAATTCTTAGCATCAAGCGAGGATTGTCCACTGCACACCAAGTGCAGGGTCTCCCAGTTGAAAAGATGCTGGGCGAGAAAATCTGGACGTTGAGTCACTATCGCTGTCCTCTCGTTCAGGCTAAAATGATGGGAAAAACTAACTCAGATGATATGAAAGCGCAAAACAACAACCGTCCCCATATAGCTCTTGTCCTGTATCTTTCGTGGTTTGGCGCAGGACGCGCACCGAAAGCACCGGGCACAGTAGGCACGCTCGCTTCCCTTCCATTCATTTATGCATGGAGTATGTTTGATTTTTCTGGCTGGATTAACTTTTCTTTCATCACACTCATGACGATTGTGGCTTCCATCGCTGCTGATCACGTTCAAAAACAACTCAAGCAGCAAGATCCACAATGGATAGTCATTGATGAAGTGATTGGGATGTCTCTAACTTGGGCGATTGTGAAACCTTCAACGCTTCCTCTATGGATCGCATGCTTTGTGGCGTTTCGATTTTTCGATATTGTAAAAATTTGGCCAGCTTCCTACTTCGACAAAAAAGTTAAAAATGGCGCCGGTACCATCCTCGATGATGTGGTCTCAGGAGTGTTTGCAGGAATTTTTGTTTATGCCCTATCCAATTTTCTCCAACGCTTTTAGTCAAATTTTCTAAGTTTCCGATAATTTGGGCTTCCGTAATTTTTCCGTACATTTGCATGAAAAACCCTTGGCACCAACGCCAACCGGGTGTTAGCGTGAATATACACACACACCCGAAATCATTGAATACCAAGGGGACACAGCATGGCTTTTAACAGCACTTTCGAAAACAGCGGTGACGCGGCTAACAAGAAGAAGGCCCTCGAACTCGCACTCTCTTCCATCGAAAAGCAATTCGGCAAAGGCGCTATCATGCGCTTGGGCAACGATCAGGTTCAAGAAAAAATCGCCGCAATCTCGACTGGATCACTCGGCCTTGATCTCGCTCTTGGCATCGGCGGTATTCCCCAAGGTCGTATCGTAGAAATCTACGGTCCAGAATCTTCAGGTAAAACAACTCTCACTCTTCACATCGCAGCTGAATGCCAGAAAATGGGCGGCACGGTCGCTTTCGTCGATGCAGAACATGCACTCGACACATCATACGCTTCGAAGCTGGGTCTAGACGTTCCTAACACACTCATCTCTCAACCGGACTCAGGCGAACAAGCTCTTGAGATTGCCGATATGCTTGTGCGCTCGGGCGCAGTGAACTTGTTGATCGTCGACTCTGTCGCTGCTCTTACTCCGAAAGCAGAACTCGAAGGCGAAATGGGCGACTCTCACATGGGTCTTCAAGCACGTTTGATGAGCCAAGCCCTTCGTAAGCTCACCGGTTCAATTTCCCGCTCAAACTGCACAGTGATTTTCATTAACCAATTGCGTATGAAAATCGGCGTGATGTTCGGTAACCCAGAAACAACAACGGGCGGTAACGCCCTCAAGTTCTACGCTTCAGTTCGTATGGACATCCGCCGTATCGGCGCAATCAAAGACGGCGAAGTCACAACTGGCGCACGCACACGTATCAAAGTTGTTAAAAACAAAGTGGCCCCTCCATTCAAAGAAGTCGAATTCGACATCATGTACGGCGAAGGTATTTCTAAGACGGGCGACTTGATCGACGTAGCGGCTGCCGAAGGCATCGTTGAGAAGGCCGGCGCTTGGTACTCGTACAATAACCAGAAAGTGGGCCAAGGACGTGAGCAATCAAAAGTTTTCCTCAAAGAAAACCCGACTATCATGGAAGAAATCCGCCAAAAAGTTTTTGCTAAACACGGCATTGTGAAGCCAACGGAGATCGCTAAGGTCAACATGGCGACCGGCGAGATCGAAGACGAAGTAGAAGCGAAGCCAGCTAAAGGCAAAAAAGTTCAGTAGTTTTTTTTGAAGGGCCCCACACGGGGCCCTTTGTTTTTGAGGTGTAGATGTATTCTGAAGAAGCTAAACCCGAGAAAGTAAAACCAGCAACGACGGCGTACCAGTACGCCCTGTATTTGCTGTCTGGGCAGGACTACTCCGAATACAAAATCCGCCAAAAAATGAAACTCAAAGGCTACGAAGCCGAAGAGATCGATACGACCGTCGGCAAATTGATCGAGAAAAATTTCCTGCGCGAAGAAGAATACAAACGCATGCTCGCCAAGCGCTGGATCAGCAAAGGCTACTCCGACAACATGATCAAACGTCGTGGGGGTCAGGAAAAACTCGAATTCGTAACGTCTGAGCTAACTCAAATGCGTGATGACTCAGGCACCAGCTCCAGTGATGTCATTGCCAAGCTCGTCACCAAGAAGATGCGGGGCCAAGATGTCCCCACAGACCGCCTTGCAAAGCAAAAATTGCGCGATAAAGTCAGCCGTTTCTTACTCTCCAAGGGTTATGGCTGGGATGAAGTGAAGCGTGCTGTAGACGAGGCAATGAAACCCACCTCCGACGAAAACTAACGCACTATTTCACAATAAAACCTATTAGGCGCGCTCTCTAGGGCCATGGTATTTTTGAGCCTCAATTTGGAGAGGTTATACCTATGCGCGCTCAAGAAATCCGTAATGCTTTTAGCAACTACTTCATTCGTAACGGCCACGATAAGCACAAGTCTTCATCGTTAGTTCCTCACAACGACAATACTTTGCTGTTCGCGAACGCCGGCATGAACCAATTTAAAGATTTCTTCACGGGCAAAGCGACACCGAGCAATCGTCGTGCCGTGACCATTCAAAAATGTGTACGTGCAGGTGGTAAACACAACGATCTAGAAAACGTCGGCTTCACCGCTCGTCACCACACTTACTTTGAAATGATGGGTAACTTCAGCTTCGGTGATTACTTCAAAAAAGACGCGATCAAATTCGCCTGGGAACTACTCACTGTTGATCTCAAGATTCCGAAAGAAAAACTTCGTGTGACTGTCCATGAAGGCGACGATGAGGCCTTGAACATCTGGCACAAAGACATGGGCGTGCCACTTGAGTGGATCTACAAGCTCGGCGATAAAAGTAACTTCTGGGACATGGGCGACGTTGGTCCATGCGGCCCATGTACCGAAATCTTCTTTGATCACGGTCCGGAAAAATCAACCGGAACACCTCCTGGCCTGCAAGAGATCGATGACGAAGGACGCTTCGTAGAAATCTGGAACTTGGTGTTCATGCAGTATGAAAAATACCGTGAAGGCGACGAGATCAAACGCAAGTCATTGCCGAAGCCATCTGTGGACACCGGCGGAGGCCTTGAGCGCTTCGCTGCTGCTCTCCAAGGTAAATACTACAACTACGACACTGATCTTTTTGAACCGATCATGAACGCCATCGAGAAACTTTCTGGCAAGAACTACTACACTACCACCAGTGATGATGTGAAATCTTCTTTCCGCGTAATCGCTGACCACATCCGTTCTTCAACCATGCTCATCACTGATGGCGTGATACCTGCTAACGATGGACGCGGATACGTTCTTCGCCGGATCATCCGCCGTGCCGTTCGTCACCTTGAACTCTTGGGCATCAAGGACATTACATTCTACAAGCTCGTGCCTGCGGTCTTTGAAAGTCTTGGCATGGAATATCCTGATAACGCGAGTAACGCCGCTCTCGCCGAAAAACTCTTGAAACTTGAAGAAGAAAAATTCCGCAAGACACTCAATACCGGTCTTGACCTCATCAAAGGCGAACTTGCGGCACTAAAACCCGGCCAGGCCTTCAGCGGTGATGTGGCTTTCAAACTCTATGATACGTTCGGCTTCCCCTTAGATCTCACTGAAGTCATTTTGCGCGAAAAGAACCTCACGCTCGACACTAAAGCCTTTGACGTGGCAATGGACAAACAGAAGGCGAACTCGAAGAAAGGTTCGAAATTCAAAGTTCAAGAAGACAACTTGAAGCTCTTCTACGGCATCAAAGAAAAGAGCGGTGATACCGTCTTCACGGGCTACACCGAGAATGAATCCAAGGCGAAGCTGATCGCTAAAGAAGAAATCAACGGCGTTTACCATCTCGTGTTTGATCGCACTCCCTTCTACGGAGAGGGCGGCGGTCAAGTGGGTGATAAAGGCGAAGTCTTCGGCAAAGAAGGTAAGCTCGCGACCGTATCTGACACCCAGAAGCCAGTGGATGGTCTTCATGACCATCTCTCTGAAGATGCTGACGCTCTCGAAGTCGGTCAGGAGTATACGCTCAAGATCAATCGTGAAGAGCGCGAACTCACTAAGCGCAATCACTCGGCAACCCACCTTCTACAATCCGCACTGATGAAAGTACTCGGTAGTCACGTGAAACAGGCGGGCTCCAGCGTTGGTCCGGACCGTCTGCGTTTCGACTTCACTCATTCAGAAGCATTGAAACTGTCAGAAATTCAACAAGTCGAAGAATTGGTCAATGCCTCCATCGGACGCCATCTTCCTGTCAGCTCTGATGTCATGTCGAAAGACCAGGCAACGCAGAAAGGTGCCATGGCCCTCTTCGGTGAGAAGTACGGCGATAAGGTTCGCGTGCTCACCATGGGTGATTTCTCGATTGAGTTGTGTGGCGGTACACACGTCACAAATACCGGTGACATTGGCGCCTTCAAAGTTATCGTTGAGACAGCACTTGCGAGCGGCGTTCGTCGTATTGAGGCGATCACCTCAAGCACCGCCATGGATTGGTTGCTCAAACGCTCTGCGCTTCTTGCCGATTTGGAAAGAGACTTTGGTGTGAAGGAAGAAAAAGTTCTCGAGAAGATCTCCTCTCTTCAACTTGAGAATCGCAGCAAGGCAAAGATCATCGAAGAAACCAATGAGAAGATCATTGCGGCTGCGGTCGCCGGTGAACCGATGAAAAAAATCGTGATCCAGCAGGAAAGCCTTAAATCAGGTCTTCAATTGAAAATCGCTGATGCTTCTACGTGCGCTGCAAGCGAAATCAAAACGGTCATGGATAAGATCCAGGATAAGTATCCACAGGACGTTGTTTTCGTGCACCACACAGAAGGCGAGAAGCTTTCTTGTGTACTGCGCAGACCTAAGAACGACTCACAGACGGACTGCTCGGCTATCCTGAAAGAAGCTTTTCAACTTATCGATGGCAAAGGCGGCGGTAAGGCCGACAATGCACAAGGTAGCGGAAACGCTAAAAATAAAATCCAGTTCCTCTCTAAAATTTTAGCCCTGGTGAATAAATGAAAAACTTCCTCGCCCTTCTGCTCCTCGTCGCAACGGTTGCTTGCACAAAAGCAAAGAACGACAGCAACGAGATTCGTCTCTCGTTGGCTTCAGAGATCCCTACGATTGATCCGGCTGGCTGCTATGACACTGTTTGTGGTCCTGTGGTCTCCAATTCGTACGAGACACTCTTCGAATACGAATACCTAAAACGTCCTTATCAGCTTCGTCCCTTGCTCGCTGAAGATATGCCATTGATTGAAGAGAATGGTCGCAAGATCACTATTAAGATTAAGAAGAACATCCCTTACCATCCTCAGACGTTTCTTCCGGCCGGTCGTTTGGTGACCGCACAAGACTTCGTCACCGCTTTCAAGCGCCAGGCTTTTGTTCCTACACAAGGCAAAGGTTGGTGGCTCTTCGAGAAGCGCATTCAGGGACTCGATGCTTGGAGAGAGCAGGTTAAGAATGACATGGACGCTTTTTACAAAACTCCCATCTCAGGCTTTGAAACACCGGATGCGCACACACTTGTGATTCGTCTCACTCAGCCCTTCCCTCAGCTCATGTACTCATTGGCGATGTCTTTCACTTCGCCGATTCCAGAAGAAGCCGTTCGTCACCTCAACAACGACTTTGGACGTGTGATGGTGGGAACAGGACCATTCGTTCTCAAAGACTTTAATCCAACACAGCAGGCGATTTTCGAACGTTTTGCTGATTACAAGACCAGCACCTACCCCACTCAAGGTGACCGTTTCGCCAATGAGCAAGGGATGTTAGCCGACGCTGGCAAACGTCTTCCTCTCGTCGACAAGGTCTCGATGATCGTCATGAAAGAGCAGCAAACCAGCTGGCTCAATTTCATGAGCGGCAAACTTGAATTACTCACGATCACAAAAGATTACTATCAAGCCGCGCTGGGCCCTGATGGAAAACTTTTGAAAGAACTCGTTGATAAGAAAGTTCAGATGCAAGTGGCACCGACCTTGATCTACTGGTGGTTGGCGTTCAATATGAAAGATCCGGTCGTGGGTAAAAATCTTTTACTTCGTCAGGCGATCGCTCATGCAGTGGACATCGAAAAGTTCATCAAGCTTTTCACCACCAATGCGGGTCAACGGGCAAACTCGATCTACCCACCAGGTGTGCCGGGCTACAACCCTTCAGCTGAATTGCCTTACAAGTATGATGTTGAAAAAGCTAAAGAGCTTCTTGCTAAGGCAGGCTTCCCTGGTGGCAAGGGTCTCCCTGAACTCACCTTCGATGTTCGTGGCAACTCAAGCCTTCACCGCCAGATTTCAGAATTCGTTGTGCAAGAATTGAATAAGATTGGCATCCCTGCGAAGCCGAGCATGAACTCATTCCCCGTGTTCCTCGAGCGCTCTCGTCGCGGCGAACTTCAGTTCTGGCACGGCGGTTGGGTTTTGGATTATCCAGATGCAGAGAACATCCTGCAGCTCCTCGCTTCATCGAACTTCCCTCCTGGACCGAACAACACTTACTACGCTAATAAAAAAGTGGATGCCCTCTTTGAGAAGATTCGGATTTCGGAAGACGGTCCAGAGAAGTACAGGATGATGGAAGACCTTGAAGTTGAAGTAAACCGCGACCTCCCTTGGGTCATGCTCTACTACAGCCGCAACTACATCCTCTCGCAGGGTAGAGTTGGAAATTTCCGTTATTCAGACATGATTTTCAACAGTACCAAGTACCTAAAAATAACCGAGCAACCGTAACAGGTATTCCTGTCGTAAGCTTCTTGCGACAGGACTCAGGTTCAGGAAAGATTTGCCGAAAAGCCTTCTAGTACCCCTCCCTGCAAGGTGGAATGGATGAAGGCTTTTTTCTCAATTTTGACTCTACTCATAGCGATTCACGCCCCTTCAGTGGCGGCCCGTAGCTTCATGATTTATAGCGTGGCGATGGATCTTCCGATGGGAGTAGACAACGAAGTCCTGAAGAAAAACTTCTACGTGAATCTTGGTAGCAAGCAAGGCGTGAGAAAGGGAACGCTCCTCGACGTCTTCCGTATCATCTCTGTCCTCGACCCTTACGATAATCGCAAACGTGTTAACTACCGGGTCAAGATCGGGGAACTCAAAGTACTCCATTCGAACGATGAGGCGGCCATCACTGTTTTCCATAAGAAAGAAGACAAAGACATGCCGGTGCTTGAGCTAGACCAGTTCATCGTAGGCGATCATGTCGCCGTGAATACGGACTAATCTCTACAGACTAGCTCATCTAATAGCCGCGAACGTAGCACATTTCCTCGCAAGATTCCTTCGTGGATAGTGTGAACGCGGATGTAAAGAATGTAATCTTCCCCTCTTTTCCACTCAGCTATCCCCGCGTCCGGTTTTAGATCCAACTTCGTAATCTCCTCGCCCGCGTAGAATCCCTTGAAGGAAAACTCCCCTCTGTCGGACCTAGCTTTCAAGCAGCGTGTAATGGCAATAAGTGTTCTCATGAGTCAACTTAAGTGCAAGGGCAAGACCATCCACGCTTGAGTCACAGTGCTGATTTCATTAGAATGAATGGATAACCTTGGAAGATATTTCTCCTCCCCCGTGATTAAAAGGGATGCTTTGTGAAAGACCGTACTCTTGGACGCCTACTGCTCAAACGTGTCGCTCTCACTCCAGACGCCCCAGCGATTGGTTGGATCGAATCCAATGAGATCAAAAGCCTTTCTTTCAAATCTTACAAAACCCAAATCGAACATCTCTCTCTTGGTCTGCAAAAGCACGGCATGGTGGTGGGTGATCGAGTCGCCATTCTCGCTAGCACATGCAAAGAGTGGCATCTCACAGATATGGCGGTCATATGTGGCCGCTCAGTGGTCGTGCCCGTCTATCCCAGCTATCTCGGACATGAGGTGAAATACATCTTCAATCACTCAGGAGCCAAGATCCTCGTGGTTGAAAATGATGCCCAAATGGAGAAGGTCATTCCCTTGATGGGAGAAATGCCTCTGTTGAGCCTGATCGTAGCTTTTCAAGATCTGCACGAAGACACCAAGAAGAAATTCCGTAACCATGTGGCTTACGTGACGTTCAAAGATTTACTCAAAGACGGGTCTGAAGAACTCAAGACCCATCACGATCAGTTTGATGAAGGCATCAAACAGCAAAAGCCAGATGACACCGCTTCCATCATCTACACCTCCGGCACAACGGGAGAACCCAAAGGTGCAGTGGTGACTCATGGAGCTTTCACGGCCATGCTCGATAACGTGCAAAGCTTCATCAAAGGCGCTTTTGGTGTGTCTGATCGCACGCTCACCTTCCTGCCACTTTCTCACGTGCTCGGTCGTGCTGACTCCCTACTCCCGTTGATCTTCGGCTGGCACTCAGTCTACGCCGAGAGCATGGATCGATTAGTTGATAATCTGCAGCTCGTGCGTCCGACCGTCATGCTGGCAGTGCCCCGTGTGTTTGAAAAAATTTATGCCAAGATTCACGAGCAAGTCTCTGCGGGCCCGCTCTGGAAGCAACAGGCTTTCAAACTGGCGGTGCAAGCTGGAGAAGCTTACTACGCCAAGATTGATATTGATCGCTCTCCCGGTGCCGGTGAACTCATCGCCTACAAAGCGGCACAGAAAGTCGTCTTTGAGCAGATCTACCAAAAGTTTGGTGGCAAGATTCGCTATTTCGTTTCTGGAGGAGCACCGCTTTCACCAGATATCATTCGTTTCCTTCGCTACGCCAATCTCACAGTACTGGAGGGCTACGGGCTTACGGAAACCATCGCGCCTTGCTCACTGAATCCTCTCACGCGCCAGATCCCAGGTACCGTCGGTCGCCCGATGGGTGATGTCGAATTCCGTTTTGCGGAAGACGGCGAAATACTGATCCGCAGCCAGGCGATGTTCAAAGAGTACTATCACAGCCCGGAGCAGACCGCTGAAGCGTTCACGGAAGACGGTTGGTTCAAGAGTGGCGACATTGGTCACTTCACGCCAGAAGGTTATTTGCAGATCAAAAAACGAAAAAAAGATTTGATCAAAACCAGTGGTGGCAAATTCGTGGCCCCACAGAAAATTGAAAACATGCTGAAGTCGCAACGTTGGATTTCCTACGCTGTCGTGATTGGCGAGAAACGTAAGTTTCTCACGGCGCTGATTGGAATTGAGAAAGAACGCTTCCATTCGCAGCTCGACTCTTTAGGCTTAGCTGCTGACTGTACTTTGCAGGACATGCTGGCGAATCCTAAAGTTCAGGAAATGATCCAAGCGGATATTGACGCGGTTAATCAGAACTTAGCCCAGTTTGAGACCATAAAGAAGTTCACTCTGGTCCCAGATGAGTTCACTACGGCCAATTTCCTTACTCCAAGCCTTAAAATTAAGCGTAAGGCCGTGACTGAGTACTTTAAGGTCGAGATTGAAGCGATGTATCAATAGTTTCTTTTGACAAGAGTCGCCCTAGCTTCTAAAAATGAGGGTTCTCTCAAACCTAATTGAATGAGGTCCCTATGGCCCGCGTGACCGTTGAAGATTGCCTTGAACATGTTGAAAACCGCTACGAACTCGTTCACTTGACCGCTAAGCGCGTGAAGCAGTTGCGTGAAGGTCAGGACGCTGAAGTTCGTTCACGTAACAAAGAAGTCGTCACTGCTCTTCGTGAAATCGCTGCTGGTAAAGTGAAGCACGTGATGCAAGCCGAGTACGATTCAGACGAATTCTAGAATCCGAAATTCATCTAAGTTAAAAGAGGCTCCCTTGGGAGCCTCTTTTATTTGCAGTCTATTTTCTTAAAGCAATCTTCAACACTTCTTCAAAATGGCGAACCGGATAGAACTTCATCCCCTTGCGGTGACGCTCAGGAACTTCTTTCAAGTCCTTCTCGTTCTGCCACGGAAGAATAATTTCTTTAATCCCTGCACGCTTCGCCGCCAACACTTTCTCTTTAATGCCACCCACTGGAAGGACTTTGCCGGTAAGCGATAACTCTCCAGTCATGGCAACATCACCACGAACCTTACGATTAGTCGCTAGGCTGTAAAGAGCGAGCGCCATCGTGATACCCGCTGAAGGACCATCTTTGGGAGTGGCCCCTGCAGGTAAGTGCAAATGCACTTCATGGGTCGCCAAGAAGTCAGTGGCTTCTTCTGCCACCGCCGGCGGTAGATGACCAGTTGGCTGAACTTTAGAAACATCGATCATTTTAGTTTTTCGAACAGGAGTTTTCTTCGCGTCTTTCAATTTTGCGACTTCGAGCTCTTCCTGCAGCATTTTCTTCACGAAGCTATAGGCCAGGTTCGCAGACTCGTTCATCACATCGCCCAGCTGACCGGTGAGTTTGAAGCCTTTGCCTTTAAGCGGAATCGATTCGATGAAGAGAATGTCTCCGCCGAAAGCAGTCCATGCAAGACCGGTAACGATGCCAGGCATGAGTGGCTTTTCTGCTTTGTCTGTTTCAAAACGTTTGCTGCCGAGGATTTTTTCAAGCTCAACAGGTGTCGGAGCATACGCAGCTTTCTTCTTGCTGGATACTTTCTCAAGCGCGGCACGACGGCATAACTTTGCGATCAGCTGCTCCATGACACGTACTCCGGGCTCGCGAGCGTAGTCAGAGATGAGGGCTCGAAGAACAGCAGTGGAGAGCTTGAGGTCTTTTATGGTCAGGCCATGCTTCTTAAGCTGCTTCGGAATAACCCATTTTGTGACAATCGATAGTTTCTCTTCCAGGGTGTAACCTGAAATTTCTATGAGCTCCATCCGATCCAGCAACGCTTCAGGAATTTCTCCGACGTAGTTGGCGGTGGCAATGAAGAGAACTTTTGAAAGATCAAATGGTACATCGAGATAATTATCGATGAAGGTTTTGTTCTGCTCAGGATCAAGCACCTCGAGCAAAGCAGACGCTGGATCACCCTGATAGCTCTTGCCGAGCTTGTCGATCTCATCAAGCATGATGACGGGATTATTGACTTCGACGCGCTTAAGCGCCTGAATGACCTTGCCTGGCATCGCTCCCACGTAGGTACGACGGTGACCTTTGATCTCAGCTTCATCACGCATACCGCCCAATGAGAAGCGGTAGAACTTACGTCCAAGGGCACGGGCAATGCTATGGCCTAGGGAGGTCTTACCTACGCCTGGGGGGCCTGAGAGGCAGAGGATTGTGCCATCGTACTCAGGCTTGAGTTTGCGAACAGCTAAGAATTCTAGAATACGCTCTTTGGCTTTCTCTAGACCGTAATGATCCTTTTCGAGAATTTTGCGAGCGGTCGCAATGTCTACAATGTCTTCGGAGTGCTTGTTCCATGGCAACTGCACCATCCATTGGAGGTAGGTGCGGGTGACGTTGTATTCCGGTGAGCTATCAGGAATTGATTCCAAACGCTCGAGTTCTTCCATCGCCACCTTCTGGGCATCTTCTGGAAGCCCGGCGGCCTCAAGTTGCTCACGCAACTTCTTCATGTCTTTGGCTTTCTCGTCTTCATCCATACCAAGTTCTGCGCGGATAACTTTCAACTGCTCGCGGAGGAAGTATTCACGTTGGTACTTGTTCACCTTGTCGTTCACTTCGTCGGTGATTTTCTTCTGAATATCAGCAACGTCTTTCTCACGCTTGAGATAAACCAAGAGTTTGGCGAAACGCTTTTTGACAACGAGTGTTTCCAAGAAGTCTTGTGCCTCTGGAACATCAAGCGAAAGAGCGAAAGCCACCAAGTCCGCAAGGCTGCCCGGTGAAGGCGAGTTGAGCATCGCCAACTTCATCTCTTCGTTGAAGTACGGATTGATCTCACTCAGTTTTTTCACCTGGTTGATAACTGAACGCGTGTACGCATCAAGCTCTTCATCTGGTTCGTGAATATCACTGAACACTTCGGGGCGGCACAGGAGCAAAGGTGCATCACCGGTGTATTCAACTGCACGGTAGCGCCGCATGCCATGGACGAGAAGATTCACACTTCCGTCGGGGAGCTTGAGCTTCTTTACGATCTTACAGAGGACACCCACTTTGTAGATGTCGTGCGGAGTGAGTGGCTTGTTAGTGGCTTCTGGAGCTCCCTGCAAGTCATGCTCGACTTCTTCTCCGTCCTCTTGCTCCTCGTCAACTTCCTCCATCTCGTCTTCGTCACCCATGGGTTCAGGGTGATCTTTGAACTTCACAAGATTCAAAGCGATGTAGTTGTGACGTGCAAGATAGCCATCAAGCTCTGGTGTGTACTTATCTTCAGATAGAATAATCGGTGCGATCATTCCGGGAAAGATGGGGCTGTTGACGATCGGAATGATCACAACTTCCGAAGGGACATCCCCCAGAAATTTTGCATCCGAGTTTGCTTTCATTGTCTTTTTTTCTTTGGCCATGATGTCTCCCCCCGTCGAACGGCACGGGGCTTAGGTTTGAAACGTAGATAAAAATGGGAGCTTACGGACGGATGTCAATGACAAGACGTCCCGGATTCTCGAGATAAAACACATCGAAGTTCAACTTCGATTTAAGTTGAATCTCCATCGTGGTTTGATTTTGATCGATGGCTAAAAAATCGACAGACTTCACGTTCTTGGTATTTTTGAGCGCTGCGATCTGTGCCGTGACTGAGGTCTCAAAGAAATCAATGGAGATCTTTTTTTCATTCTCATTGATGTGACCGTACAAGCGCGGAATGCCGGCACCACCAAAATCAATGACGAGTCTCTCGTAACCGCGATCCGCAACATTAGAGCTACGGACTCCCGTTACAGAACTACGCGTTCCAACGTTTTGATGAAAAACACCGTGACCAAGATAGATCGCTTTTTTGCGAGAACCCAGCTTCCAGATACGCTCTTCGTTGAGGTTTTGCGCAAGAGCTGAAAAAGAAATAATTCCGACCAAAATCCACAGGTATTTCATGCAGGCACCATCCTTGTGCCTGAAATTCTACAAAACGTGAGGGGTGAAGACAAACTAAGACAGTGGTTTCCGACGAGAGAAAACACCGACCATAAGACCAAAGAGCATCGTCGCTATCCAGGGTCCCGCACCAGGGCCTCCTGATGAAGGAGGTTCCCATGTCCCGCAACTCGTGGCTTGGGCTTCGGCCTTGCCCTCATCAGTCGAATTTCCCTCTATGGCCGAGGCTGAAACAGGGTTAGCCCGCACAGCAAAAGTATAAGGCGCATCGATGCAGGTCGCGTTATCTATCCGCGAAGAGGTCTGGTTTTGGTAGTAGATTTCCCCATTACGACTTACGCTGGCGAGCAACAGCCATGGCCGGTCTTTAAGAACGAAGTAAGCTTCCATGGGCATATGAACAGCTCGTTCAAAGAGAGAAAGTGCACGTGGCTTAAGCCGAATCGTCAGCAAGTTCAGCGCCGGATTCGAACTCAACGGATAAGAAATTTTTCTATCGTATTTCGGACGAAGTGTGCCGGATTCCAGCAGAGGTGTGGAGACCCCACCACGATCAGAGTCACTGAAAACACCAAAGGGTCCGTCAATCTCAACTGAAAAGTCTAAGGCCGAGCCAATCGAAGTCGTCAGGAGCTTGAGATCAAGTGTCATCGTTCCGGAAGGAAGTGTGAGTTGCGAAAGATCTAACTCCACCGTGTCGGCGAACGGAGTTGAGTAACCCACGGTCGGCAGCGGTTCTATTTCGTTGTACAGCCCGACAAAAGCTTCGCCGGGCTTTTCTGGTGTGGCCTGAAACTCATAGGTCCCTCCGCCTGCTGCTAATTTTTCACGAAGATAATCTTCACCAACACGAACCTGACAGCGAATGGTCAAGACACCCACATCAAGGCTGGGCGCCGAAGAAGTCAGTTTCAGGGGCTGAGGATGACCCTTTCCGCTACTGCCACAGGTTTCAAAGAAACTTCCCACATAGGCACCTGGGCAGAAATCTTTCTGAGCACTACGATAAGCGTCGGGCAAACCTTCTAGATAATTCAACGGCTCAACGTAGATGTAATAAGTGTCGTTGAGATCAAGGCCTTCAATACTAAAGAGCCCATTTTCTTGAGACAATCCTGCAGCGGCAATGATTCCTGTTTTCGTACTGATGGCCTGCACGTGAGCACCAAAAACAGGCGTACGATTGCCTCCCACGACTGTGCCGCTGAGGGTGCCGTAACCTGACTGAGAGTAGATTTTTCTTACACCAGCGATGTCGTCTGCATGCGGGGTGTGTTGACCCTTGAAGGTGGTGAAGAGCATGGAGCTATCACGAACTTCAGAGTGACTCAGCCCAAATAGATGACCCATTTCATGAGCGACGACATCACCTAAAAAGACACGAGTTAAAAACCCTGAACCTGATGTCGCACACGTACTTCCTGATTTACTTGCTGATAAGCAGAATCCTCGTGAGGCCGTTTGGTTCACGAGAATTTGACCGGAAGAAACTCGACCAACACCTGCGTCGTAATTCAAAACTGTCACGGCCACAACACCTGGGCCAAAATAGCGAGTGTCGTCAGAATATGAAAAAGTATTGTTACCGAATGTTGTACTGACGACTGGGATCGGAGAAACCGCGTTCCAGTTTCCAAGAACCTCATTCACAATGTTCGCACTCTGAGTGGCCGTCACATCAGTTGGGTTGTGTTGGAAGATCATCGGGATTTGCGACGACGACCACTTAATTGGAACACGCTGAGTAGATTCAGAAGGTGTATACGCGCGAAGGGCCGGTGTGAAAACCAGCCCTAGAAAAATGGTCAAAGTTGATAAAAAAGCAGTGATCGACTACCTCATTTTCTGACGCCCCCACCAAGTCATTAGGGCGCCTAAAAACCCAAGAATCATAAGCAACCAGAAGCTGTTCATGACATTAGGCTCAGCTCTATTTTCCATTCCATTTTCAGTAGATGCAATCGAGCGGGAATTGCCTTTGGCCTGGCTCGATACTTGGCGACTGCGATCTTTTTGTGACTCAAGAACGTACTTATCCGAGTGAATCTCTTTGAGACTCTTGCCCTTAATATCCGAGACCTTGCGAAGAAATTTTCCCATCTCCTGACGTGATATCTCGGGGTGGGCCGGAAAGACCGCATTGATAAGCAAGGTAGTCTCTCCGAGACGAACAACCTTGAAAGTTCCCATGGCAAGCCCCTGTACCCAGAGGCGACCATCAGGCTGAAGAGTAAGAAACACAACGCTCTTCTCTCCTGGGACAAAAGTAGGTGCTCCTTCGACCTGCACTACGCGATCACCACGCTTCCCGCCTGGGTAGAAAACCTTTATCTCTGACAGGCCAAAATCTTCGGCATCAAGCCCAAGTTCTTTCTCGATTTTGAAGCGTGCTTCAGTCGCCAATGTTCCATCTTCT
Organism: Pseudomonadota bacterium; assembly: GCA_027486525.1. GTDB lineage: Bacteria > Bdellovibrionota > Bacteriovoracia > Bacteriovoracales > Bacteriovoracaceae > UBA6144. The sequence continues at coordinate 980 of JAIXOY010000004.1, read as the reverse complement.
AGCTCTACAGTCTTACTGGTGAGGAAGTCTCCCAAGAGGATGGCATCAGCTGGCGCGATCAGCTTCTCAACAGGGAGAGGCTGGAACGTCGTAGCCCAACTAGCTGAAATCAATAGGATGTTAGCGGCTACTAACCGCAGTAACGTTTTCATATAAGCCTGATCGGCTTAGTCGGACAAAAACTTGAGTAAAAAAAGCTGTCTCTGAGACGTGTATCGATTCCGAAAAACCCATCAATCGGTCGACACGCGTGAGCTTGAGGATTGGCCGCCGAAGCTTGAGCTAGAAGCGCACTTCGCTATGAGCAAGCTGACCAAAGAGCGGATCAGCATCGATAATGACAATGGTGTTTTTCTTCTGAACTAGGCTCTGAAGAAATTGCCCTAGCCGTAAAATCTCTCTGGATGAAAGACCAAACGAGAGATTTTCAAAGACGATGAAGGTCTCTTCCACATCTTTAAGTAGGCGTGAGAGTAGATAAAGACGCTGTTTTTCCCCACCCGAGAGAGTGTTAAGTGGACGATCGAGGGATAGGTAATCGAGATTGAGCACCTTCATATACTCAGCCGTTCGACGAAATTTCGGGGTCAGTTCTATGCGGGCCAGAACATCTTTCATGGGACGGTTGAGCGCCTCTGAAACGGTCATGTAGCCATCGCTGATGTCAGCGTAGAGAGGTTTGATCCGTCTCCCCTTGCAGTCTTCGCAGGGCAGAATGATGTCTTCTAGATATTGCATCTCGATCACAAGATGACCGCGACCTTCACAGCGAGGACACATTCCGAGTTCTGAGTTCGGAGAGAAGTGCCCATCCTTAAGACCCATCGACTTAGAAACCGGAAGCTTCAGGAAATGTTTACGAACCGCTGGTGCCATATCAGTAAGACTTCCGACAGATGAACGAGACGTAAAGCGGTTGAGATTTGCATCGACCACAATGACGTCTTTGAAACCCTTCGTGCCTTTGATGCTCTTCGCAG
>JAIXOY010000093.1 GCA_027486525.1 Pseudomonadota bacterium | reverse complement strand
TTGGTTCTGGTACCTCGGCGCGTTCGTATCTTTGTACGCCCTTCATCGCTTGCAGACATTGATCCCGAGCGAACTAAAAAAGCTCACCGACGTCGCGACGGAGACAGGCCAATTGCCACCGGCACCCGTTGGCACATTCCTCTTGATCGCTTTGGGCATTTTGGTTTTTAGAACGCTCTCGCGCTTGCTGTTTTTTACACCCGCGCGCTATCAGCAGAAATTTCTTCGCACTGAGATGCTGGAACTCTTGGAGCAAAGTCCACCGGCCCGGTACGCCGCTTGGAACGATGGGCAGCTCTATCAAGTTCTCTTCAACGACTTCAATGGACTGCGCGGCTTCATCGGCTTCGCGCTCTTGCAAATCGGTAACGTGATCGTGGCGGCGTGGGTGATGATCCCGCGCCTGAATGAGGCGGTTTCTGATTTGTGGCAAGCGTTCATCCCGATGGGTGTTTCTGTTCTCGTGTTCTCCGTGCTCACGGCGATCTTTCAGAAGTTTTCGAAGCGCGCCCTCAATGCGCAAGGTGAAGTGCAAAACCATGTGATCGAGTCGTACTCCGCGAAAGCGACGGTGAAGAACTATCACCGCGAAGAGACGTTCATTAATCGCTTCAAAGAACTCTCTGGTTTCGAATTGGGACTCTTCTTCAAATCTTCGGTGGGCTTTGCCTTCAGTGTGCCCATGATTCGTCTGGGGGTTGGCGCATCGCTCTTGTGGGGCGCCTGGATCTTGCGCGCACGTGGTGCCGGCGCCTCGGAGCTGGTCTTCTTCGCGGGCTACTTGTTCCTGTTGCTCGAGCCGTTGATGTTCTTATCGTGGATCGCCGTCGTCACTTCTCAAGGCTACGCGGCCTGGGGACGAGTGAAGGGCCTCTACGCTGTGGTCATCAAGCCGCATGACGAGGAAGCTTCCTGGGGCCAGCAGATTTCGCAAGATGCCGCGAACTTAAGTTTCCAACTGCCTTACTGGGAGCAAAAACTTGCTCTGACGATGAAGAAGGGCTCTTGGACTGTCCTCTGCGGTGAAACCGGCAGTGGCAAATCCGAACTCTTGAAGAAGATGGCCTTTAGACTTTCCTCGGCCGGCACGAAGTTCGCCATGGTTCAGCAAGAGCCCTATCTGTTTAACGATACCGTTGAAGCGAACATCTTCTTGGGCCGCGCACCCACAGAAGAAGAACGTAAGCACGCCAGCGAGTTGCTGCGTTTGTTTGGACTCGATGTCCTCGCGGCCGGCGCCGAAGCGTTGTTGTCCCTTGAAGTGGGGGAGAACGGTAAGCGGCTCTCCGGTGGCCAGGCCAAGCGTCTTGCCCTCGTACGATCGCTCCTCGCCGATGCCCGGGTTGTGCTGTGGGACGACCCGTTCTCATCCGTCGATATCTTGCTCGAGAGAAAAATTATTCAAGCGCTTCGCCTGCGGGTGAAAGACCAAACCTTTATTCTCACGTCCCATCGTCTGACGACGGTGAAGACCTGTGATCGTACGTTGTTGTTGGATCCGAAAGTTGGTGTGAAAGCTGATGGCGGCCCGAAGGCCGTCGAAGTTCAAGAAGGGGCGTTGTTTGATTTCTTCCGCGAACAAGTCCATGGCGCTGCTCTTTCCTAAGCAGGGAAGAGGGTGGCTCGCGATGATGTTGGTGCACATGGGGCTCACGGGCCTCATCGGGCTCGCGTTGCCAAGTATCACCGTATCGTTCTACCAAGATTTCAATGGCCCGGCCCTCACACCGTTCTTGGTTCTGGGTGGCTTGTTCTTAGCTGAATACATCAATCGCCTGGGGTACCAGATCTGTACGTATAAGTACGTGACTCACTTGCTGGGTGAAGCGCGCGCGAAGACATTTAGTCTTTGGATGCGGGCCCCCTTAAAGGTTCGTCGCAAAGGCATGGAAGACGATTTTCCGATGGGCGAAGTTCTCGCCCGCATCATGAGTGACACCGAATCGGTAAAAGAACTCGTCACCTCCGGTGCCTTTGCCATCGCCATTGATTTTGTCTTCATTCTTTCTTCATTGGTTGGCTTCTTGCGGATTGATGCCAAGGTCGGCGGCGGTTTGTTCATCGTCGAAGTCGTGGCCTGCGTGATGCTCATCTGGGGCAGTCGCAAGATGGGCGAGATCTTCGCCTCGGTCCGTCACGTCACAGGACTCTTGTCTCGGGTCGTCGCCGACGTCACGCAGGGCCTGCGCGAACTCGCCTTCACGCCCCACGCGCAGTACGCCTCTAAGCGCGGCGACAAAGTCTTCGATGATTTCCTGCAGAAACAGTTGAAGGCGAACGTGTGGGATTCGGGGTACTACTCGGCGGCCGAATCGCTCTATCCGATTTTGCTCGCGCTCGTTTTGTTCTTCTTCCCGACGGGTGTTGCGGCTCGCATGGCCCTGCTCGCAGTGTTGATCGATCTGATTCAAAAATCCATCACGCCGATCAAAGAAGTCGCGAGTAAAATTTCGAGCATTCAACGGGCCCGCACTGGTCTCGAGCGCATTCATGAATTCCATTCTTACTTTGCGGAAGACGAACAGATTCAACCGCGCACCATCGGCCAGCTTCAACAGTTGAAAGTAGAGCTCAAGCACTACGGCTATCCGCCCCGCGAAGGCGAAGAGGCTTTTGCGTTGAACGACATCAGTCTCACGGGTCGCCCGGGAGAATTGATCGGCATCGTGGGAACGTCGGGGTGTGGAAAATCGACGTTCTTACGGCTCTTGTCGGGCCAGCATGGCATGTTCGACGGCACCATCGTATTGAATGATGAGGCCCTGAACATGGAGAACACGCAGGACTTGCAACGCCTGAGTCAGCAGGTGAGTTTGGTGTCGCAGGACTCGCATGTGTTCAGCGCCACCGTGCGCTTCAACATCGCGCTCGTCGAGAGTGCGGCGGGCTTCGACGAGTTCTGGGCGCAGGTCAAAGCAGCACTCCCATACATGCAGCGCTGGGGTGTGACCCCCGACTCATCGATTGATCCTAAGGCGCTCTCGCTGGGCCAGAAGCAGCTCTTGAGCGGCTTGCGTGCCTGCTTCTTGCATAAACCGATCGTGCTGTTCGATGAGGTCTCCTCTGGGCTAGATCCTGAACTCGAGAAGGCTCTACGCGACCTCGTTCTCTTTGTGCAACGCCGCTCCCTCACCATCATCGTCACCCACCGGGTAGAAACCATCCTTTCCGCGCAGCATTTAGTCGTGATGGAAGGCGGCAGGGCCGTGGACCAGGGGCCGCCCCGAGAGCTGGAAGTTCGCTCCCCACTTTTCCGCGAGTTTTTGTCTCACCTCCGCAATTAGTTGAGCGTTTTGCTTCTTGGACTCTCTTCACATCTCCCTGCTATGATGATTCAAATTTCAAGGAGTCTTAGATGAAATCATTATTGTCTGTGATGGCGCTTTTTATCGCAGTTGCTTGTACGGGCTCTGCGGTGAGCAAGCCGAATTTCCAATTCCGTTCTGCGGGTGAAGCAGGCATCGCTGCCAAGATGGGCGACGTGAAAATCACCGACGCCGAGTTGATGGATGGCATCGAAGCCGAAGTCTACGAAGCCGAACAGAAACTTTACGACGTGAAGTACAACCGCTTGCGTTCGGTTGTCATGCAGAAGCTCATGGATAAAGATCCGAATAAGAAAGGTCTCTCGAACGACGAGTACCTCGAGAAGTACATCGCGAAGGGCATCAAAATCTCTGAGCAAGACATCGACGCCTTCATCAAGAAGCAGCAGATTCCGCAAGAGCACTTGAATCCCATGGTGCGCGAGAAGATCAAGGGCTACCTTGAGATGGAAAAACGCAAAGAAGCCATGGACAAGTGGCTCGGTCAGCAGACGGCGAAAACACCAGTGGAGGTGTACATCACCAAGCCCCGTCGCCCAAGCTTCGACGTGAAGGTCGGCGATGCACCCGTGACTGGCAACAAGAACGCCAAAGTGACGATCGTCGAATTCTCCGACTTCCAGTGCCCGTTCTGCTCGAAGGGTGCCCAGGTCGTGACGGATCTGAAGAAGAAGTACGGTGACAAGATTCAAGTCGCATTCAAGAACTTCCCACTGCCGTTCCACAATCAAGCGGAAGGCGCTGCCGTGGCCAGTCTGTGCGCCAACGAGCAGAGCTCAGAACTGTTCTGGAAAATGCACGACGGTATGTTCGCCGCTCAAGATGCACTTGATGTTGAATCACTCAAAAAGCTTGCGAAGAAGTTGGGCGCGAAGCCTGAGTTCGATGCTTGCCTCGACAGCAACAAGTACCTCGCGAAAGTGAAAGCGGACATGGAAGAAGGGAAGGCCTTGAAGGTCAAATCAACCCCGACCTTTTTCGTCAATGGCCAGATGATCAACGGTGCACAGCCGATTGAAGCCTTTGCAGAGATCATTGATGAAGAGCTCGACCGCTAGAAAGTAGACTTAAGTTACGACAATCACAGAAGCCTTGGGCAAGTGCAAAATTTGCCCAAGGCTTTTTTATTGGGGTGCGTGCTAGTCTAGTGGGTAAGGTCCAGGAAGGACCCCCATAAGGATTCGCCATGAATGGTGTTGATTATTCAAAGCAGTTAGCGCGCGAGCGTGATCACTATCAGAATACGATCCAAAAGGATCGTGCCCACTCTGAGAAGCGGATCGAAGCCGAGCAAGAGCGCCACGAGAACATCCAGGTCAAACAGCGCGACGTCTTCGAGCGCGACCGCAAAGAACTCGAGAGCGACTACCAGACCAACATCTCCGACATCAAAGAGCGCACCGGCGAATCGATCGACAACATCAAAGAACGTTTCCACAAGCAGAATAAAGTGGAGCAAGAGCGCTTCCACGAAGAGCGCTCAGTTTCTAAGAAAGATTTTGATGGCCGCATGCGCGACATCAAGAACTCCTACGACCGAGCGCTGCGCAACGAGAGAAACGGAAACGAGTCGATCCAGGAGACGAAGGCAAAGCGCTATGACGAGAACGTTACGCGCCTGACGCAAGACAAAGATCAGAAGATTGCTTCCTTCCAAGAGAAGATGGCGTCCTCTGGAACCGACATGCGTGACCAGTACAAGCGTGAAAAAGAGCAGCTCGTGCGTGCTCAAGAAGACAATCTCCAGGGCGTCTACAAGGTCGAGTCGCAGAAGCGCACGGAAATGAAAGAGGGTCTGCAGAAAGACCTCCAGCGCACGCAGGCGGCGTACGCGGCGAACACCGAGCAGACGCAGGACTACAGCCGCGACAAACTTCGTCGCATGAACGACTCGTTCAATGAACGCGTTGGGAAAATGGGCAACGACTACGCGAAGAAGAACGAAAACTTCGTCGAGAAAGCGGCCATCGAAAACAAACAGACCAACAAAGAACATCAGAACGACATCGCCGAAGTGCGCAGTAACTACGAGCGCAGTCTTCGTAACATCGACATCGAGAAACGCCGCCGTGACAACGGCTCTGGCGAGTTCGCTGAAGTCGTTCGTCGTCAGCAAGGTCTAAAAGGTGACCAGGTGTTTGAGGAGAAGATCGAACGTCTCCAGGCACAGAAAGCGGAAGAGAAGCGAAACTTCAACAAGCACGCCGATGAGTTGAACGAAGGTAACCGTGACACGCTACGGGTTCAGTCCGCGGAGGCAGCGGCCCGTCTGGAGCGCAAAGAGCGCGAGATGATGGCGGACAAGATCGTCAACGTGTCGAACGAACGTGAGAAAGCGAATAAACAATCCGCACTTCAGCAGTCGAGCCAGCTCTCGGAACGTCAGCGTTACGAAAGCCAAATTTCCACGGAACGCAACGGTGCCAACAAGAACATGACGAAGTTGAAAGAAAACTTCAACAAGTCGTTGGCCGATCTTCAAGATAGAAATGAGCGCTTCGTGGTGGAGTTGAAGAAGCAGACCACGGACGACAAATCGAAGTTCATCACGCAGTCGAATATTCAGCGCAATGACGAGATCACGGAGCTGCGCCGTAGCTTTAACAAACTCATGGATACCACCTCAGGGGACTACGAAAGCCGCCTCGATACAGCAAACCGCGAAAATGCCCAGCTTCGCACTGAGCTCGACCAGAAGGTCAGTTTCTTGATGGGTGATGCAGATCGCCGCGTTGAGCAGCAGACCCGGATGTATGAAGACAAGCGTCAAGCTGACCTTAAAGCCGCTCAGGCCCTGATGGATCAACGTCAGTCGGCCTTCCAGGCCAAGATCCGTGACGTGAGCAACAGTTACCAGTCGAAGATGGATCAACAGACCTACGACTCTGAGATGCGTTTGAAGCAGGTGACCAAGGACTTCGAGGCCCAGCTGAAGGCGAAAGACGCACTTTACGCCAAGGACATGGGCGAGAAGACGAATCTCAATAATGCGGAACTCAAGCGCCTGAAATCGGCCATGGACGCCGAGAAGGGTCAATTGATCAGTCAGTATGAGAACCAGATCACCGAGCTAAAGCGTTCTCACAAACTTGAACAAGACAAGTTGAATGACTACAAGGGCATAAGCTAAGATAGAGCATGCCTTTACGTCGCGCCAAGATCATAGCCACCATCGGACCCTCGTCCAGCACCATCGACATGCTCGTGAAGTTGATTCACGCGGGAATGAACTCCGCGCGCATCAACATGTCTCACGGGACGCATGAGGATCATGCTAAGAGCATCGCCAACATTCGCGAAGCCAGCCGCCAGGCGGGTCGTGAAGTCGCCATTCTCCTCGATCTCCAGGGCCCGAAGATCCGTGTGGATAAAGTTCCGGCGCCGCTGCAGCTCGCGGCTGGTGAAGAGTGGGTGATTGGCACGAAAGCCGAACTCGCAAAGCATCCTGAGTATGCGGCCCGTTCCATTCCAACTGTTTACCAAGACCTCGTGAAAGATTCTTTCGTTGGCGCGCAAATCCTTTTCGATGACGGCTTGTTAGAAGCCGAGGCCATTGAGAAGTTTGGTGATCTCTTGAAAATTCGCGTGAAGGTTGGCGGAGCCCTCAAGAGTAACAAAGGCATCAACCTGCCGAACGTGAAAGTTTCCGCGCCATCTTACACAGACAAAGACCACGAAGACTTAATGTTTGGACTCAAGCAAGGCGTCGACTACGTCGCCCTGAGTTTCGTGCGTACCGCAGCGGACATTCTTGCAGTGAAGAGCTTGCTCCACAAAATGAAAGTGGACATTCCCATCGTCTCAAAAATCGAGACACCGGGAGCCGTTGAAAATATCAAAGAGATTCTGGGAGTCACGGACATGATCATGGTCGCTCGTGGCGACATGGGCGTGGAAGTGGGGAACCATCTTGTGCCGGCCATTCAGAAAGAACTTATCCGTGCGTGTAACGAAGCCGGGACACCGGTGATCACCGCCACGCAGATGCTCGAGAGCATGATCACGAATCCACGCCCGACGCGCGCAGAAGCCTCTGACGTCGCGAACGCGGTGTGGGATGGCACGGACTGCGTGATGCTTTCCGGTGAAACGGCTTCGGGGGCTTACCCTGTAGAGACCGTCATTATGATGGACCAGATTGTTATCGAAGCAGAAAGAATGCCACGGGAAAGACCGCTGCTTCGCCATATGGATATTTCCAGTGTGAGTGCCTCGACTCAGGTCGCGGCCAGCATCATCGCTGAGAAGACCCACGCTCGCTGGATCCTTTCGATCACCGAGTCGGGGAAGTCCTGTTTGCAGATGACAAAATTTCGTCCGAAGAACCATGTTCTCGGCGTGACGAACTCTCTTAAGGTCGTGCGTCGTATGGCGCTCTACTGGGGCATCTCTCCGTACTACGTCGAGATGCCTGCGGATGGAGACATGGCCCTGCTTGAGCGCAGCATGCTGCAGAGCTTGAAAGAGAAGGGCCGTCTCGTGAATGGCGACAAAGTCGTGATCACCATGGGCGATGGGAAATACTTCCAGCAAGGTTCCACCAACTCGATTCGCGTTGAGATCATCAAAGACGTTCCTAAAGCCATCGCGACCGGTCACCAAGACTCGGTTCAGGAGGTGGGCTTCGCTCGGGGAAAGCTCCTACTTGATACGGTGGTCTGCGCTTCATGCCAGTCCTGTGTCGCCATCTGTCCACATCACATCTGGACCGTGAGCAAAGAGAACCATCACGAAACTCGCATCGACGCCTCTCGCGTTGAACGTTGTACTCTGGATATGGAGTGCGTGCGTGTTTGTCCCACCGGTGCCATCGAAATCATTCCTTTTGAATGATGAAAGATCTTCTTCATATATCAGCGGCCGAACTCTCTGAGCTTGGCATTGTTGATTGGGGTTACACCTCCGAAACCGTTCCACGGTCTTTTACGAACTTTAAAAATTGGCTTCCTGAAAATGGCGCGAAGCTGCCCTTCATGGCGCTGGAAAAAAACATCAACTACCGCTCCGACTTAAAAGCGTGGTGGCCTCATGCTCGCTCGGCCGTGGTGTTTCTTTTTAGCTATGCTCCGGCGAAAAAAGCGTTGCTGGAAGAAAAACAGTTCCGCGTGGCGGGCTATGCGTTGGGCTTTGACGGTGAGGATTACCACACGGTCATGAAAGAGCGCTTGCACCTCATCGGTCGCCGGCTCCAAGAAAAGCTTCCGCTGCAGTTTCGCCATTCCCATGATACCGAAGCCATCCTCGAGAGAGATCTCGCTTACCGTGCGGGCCTCGGATGGTTTGGCAAGAATGCGTTGCTCATCAGTCGCCAGCACGGCTCCTATTTCATGCTGGGGTCGTTGATCTTCGACCAAGAGCTCGCCCTCGAGACGGGTCCGCTCTCCGCCGATCACTGCGGCCAGTGCCGCGCTTGCGTTGATGCGTGCCCCACAGACGCCATCAATCTTGAAACGAGAACCTTGGTTGTCTCCAAGTGTATCTCCACCTGGACCATCGAAGACCGCAGTGCCGACACGCCGGCACCGGTTGGAACGGAAAGCGCGCGCGGAGAAGTGTTTGGCTGCGACATCTGCCAAGATGTTTGCCCGTGGAATCAGAAGCCCATCGCTCACGTCAGGCCCCACCTCGGAGCGCGTGCGCGCGAGTGGCTCAGCTGGTTTGATCGGCCCTATGCCGAGATCGCCAGTGCGGTGCTGCCGCTGACGAATCGGGCTTTCCTGCGCTTGACGGCTGGGACCGCCCTGGGCCGTCCGGGTCGTCCCTCATTTATACGCACACTCAGTTTCTGGATGAAAAAAGGAAGCGAATGAAAAAGTTTTTTCTAGAAGAAAAGGACATTGAATCCATCATCGAAGGCAAGGGCGCTTGCATCGCCACGGATCGGATCACAGTCGACGGTGAGAAGGTGCGTTTCATGTATCGTGAAGAGCCAGATAATGAACACGACAGCGGCTGGCGCTTCATGGCCGGCGACGAAGATGAAGAGTACATGGATGAGCCGGCCAATCACGGTGTGTATGACCTCAATACCATCGCCAACTACGATCGCGACATCGTCCCCTTCTTAGATGCACCGGTGGGCGCTGCTTTTGAGCGCGAGACTGAAGACAGTGAGTTTCAGAAAATTGAGTTCGAGGCACCCGAGGACTGACTACTCCTCGACAACACTGGTCAGGGCCTCCATGGCCTTGTCGAAAGACCCACCCGCATACACTTCCTTCAATGACTGGATGATGTCGTGGCGTTTCGTGAAGTCGAAGTGTTGGTCGCAGAGCTTTTCAATGTAGCGCTGTGAGACGATGAAGATCGCGGAGAGTTGGTTGAAGCGTGAGAGGGTGATGCCGACGGGAAACCCTTTTCCATCGGGGCGTTCGTGGTGCTGCTCGATGATGGTGATGGTTTCCATCGGAATGAGATCCTTCTTCTTGCGAAGCATCTGGCTCACGTCCGAAGCGTGCTGGCGCACGCGATCTGAGATGGCGGCCTCGCCATGCTCAAAGCGGCGGACTTCCTCGAAGTCGCCGGGCAACAGCATGACGTCGCAGAGCATACCGGCAAACATCGTTTTCTGAATGATCTGCTGAGACTTCCACGGGAATTTTCCCAGCACCTTGGCGACCAAGAAATTGGTCAAGCAACTCTTTAGATACTCTTCTGAGCATTTTCCCCGGAAGCGCTTTAAGAATGCGTGGATGCCCGGAGCTTCCTTCACCATCACCATCGCTTTCTCGTTCGCGACTTTCAACGCATCGACGGCTTCCTTGTTCACTCCAAAACTGCGCATGAACTGCTTCGCCACGTTTGCGACATCTTCCGTTTGCTGAAGTCGAACTTCGTCGGTGGTACCGGAGTCGTTGAATGATTTTGAGTTGAGGGTAGTGCTCATCCCGAGAAGAATTTTGTCGCAATCGGCTTGGCTCACGTAAGCGTCTTCCACACCCTTCGCTTGAAGTTTGTTTAAAATATCCATGAACGTTTCATTGGGGTAGTTCAGCTTGAGGTATTTCCCCGCCACCAGGACGTGCACAGCGATCCCTTCAAAAGAGCCGGGGAATTGCATGAGGTGCACAATAGCAATTTTGCAGAGAGGAGAATCCATAGCTCTATTGTGCCACGAATACCGAGTTATTTAACAGCTCGATATTACAAAGAGAGTTCTTGCTTAAGGAAAGCATGCAAATGGGGCGCCGCAAGCGTGGGCTCGTGGTGGGCGAGCTTTTTAGGTGCAAAACTCGTGACGCTATTCCCGAGCGTTTTGAGATGACTGGCAAAATTATCCATGCCTCCGGCACCGACCACCATGTCGTCTTCACCCACGATGAGATGAATGCGCTCGCCCGAAATGGGCAGATTCACTTTTTCATCGCGGATCCAGGGAAACATCACACTGGTATCCAACGCGGGTGAAACCAGCTGGCGACGGATGCTCAAGGTTTTCTGATAAAATTCTGTATCAAAGAGATGGGTTTCGACTTTTTCATTGAGGCCCAGGCCCACACCAACGCCGAGACGTTTAAGTGAGGCGAAGGCCGGCAGTTTAAGCGCCTTCAGTGCCATCAGGGCGCCGAGGGAATGGCCACCGAGGATAATCTGCTGGGGAGAACTCAGGCTATTGAGCAGGCCTTCTAGGCGTTCGTAAGCTTGCGCGAAAAGCGTGTGGGCTTCGGCCGTGAAATCCTCGAAGCGCTCCACTTCGTTGAAGCTGCCTAAATAATGGCCGGGCCAATCAAAAATCAAAGCAGGGATGCCCGCTTCGGCGGCGCGGATCGCCCAGGGGAGGCAGTCGCCTTTGCTGGCGGTGTAGCCGTGGCCATAGACCGCGCGAATCGGACGAAGATCTCCCTCGGGAATGAGCGCGAAGGCCTGGGTTTCGCACCAAGCAAGAGAGAGAAGGGTCTTCGTGATTTTTACATTCATAATAGACGCGTTGAGCCAGAAAATGGTGGAGCAAATCTCGTTGACGATTCTTAGGCCCTACCTTAACTTGAAGAACTCATTTTGAGAATTGCCCGCGTAGCTCAGTTGGTAGAGCAAAGGATTGAAAATCCTTGTGTCCGTGGTTCGATTCCGCGCGTGGGCACCACTTCCCAAAATGATCTTAAAAGCCTCCATGATGGGGGCTTTTTTATTCATCAACAGTTGCGGTAACCTTCCTTCATCGTCACAACCTCAAACATTGGATCCTTCATGAAAAAGCTTGTTTGCTTAGTCTTTACTCTGCTGGCTGCGACAGTTCATGCAGATGTAGAAATGATAACCCGCTATCACCCCGAAGGATCTTACGAGAAGGGGGCCTACAGCTTCTTTTTCGCTTCCCATGAGTCCGATGTCACTCTCAATAACTACGACATCCAGTTCGAAGACCGGGCAGACTTTGACGGTTACTTCAACACAGTTATGGTCACTGATCACTTGGGAGGGATCATCGATCTGGGTAAGACTTCTTGCGCTGCGATCCCTCATTATAATTTGCAAACTGGCCCCTACCCCGGAGTCGGTCACGGTGGATATCCCTACAAAGAAGATCGGCAGCTCGATCAAATGTTTTGGATGCGCTACTCAGAGGCTTGGGACCGCTTGCAAACAGGTTCGAAGTCCTCGGCACTGGTCAAAAAAGATCACTGCTACCTCGTCCATCGGGTGGATTCTGATCAGCGTGTTGTCGTGCTCTTTCACGTGAAGGACTATACCTCAGACCGTTCGGTGGTATTGGATGAAGTGGAAGTGTTCCTTAAGCAGAAGCTAAAAAACATTAAGCTTTAAGTTGAATTTGTAACGGTTCGAGGATCGTCGAATCAATTGCACCGTCTCTCAAAACAAAAAGCCCTGGCCTTGTGCCGGGGCGTTTTGTTTTAAGGGCAAGCGAAACAGTTTAGATGTGCCAGCTTCAGCACCGACTCTGCATAGAGCGTCGTGAGTCAAAGTTCTGCAAAAAGGGTCCACTTGTTAGGTAACAAGGAGGACCCCATGAAGAATCTGATTTTAGTACTGACACTGTTCTTAGTCTCATTCTGTTCTTACGCCCAATGCACGGGGAAGGTGCGTATTTTCGAGATGGCCGATCCCGTAGATGGGTCAGCCTGGCCTCTCATCACCAAAGAGTATGTGCCGAGCTACCAAGGCGCTCCCGTCATCTTGATCTTGCCACCCATCGTTGGCGAGACTCAGCTCGATCGCCAGCTCGCTCTTCGCTTCTGCAACTCTGGCATGGCGGCCTACATCCTTCACACCATGAGACCCAACAGTCGTCAGCGGGAAGTTGAAGACTTCACAATTCACGATGAAGCGTTTCTTCGTGCCCACGGGGCCGTCCGTAATGTGATTTATGAGCTGGAGTCGCGCGTGCAGTTTCTTCCGCGCTACGGCATCATCGGCATGAGCTTAGGTGGCCTCTTCGCCGCGTATGTCGCTGGAGCAGAGCCAAAAATTTTGGCGAGTGTGGTGATTGCCGGTTCGGGGAATCCCGCGGGCGTCCTTGCGCATAGTGATCAGCGCCTTGTTGTGAACTTGCGGCAGCGGCGCATGCGCGAGTTGAGCATTCCGACAATCAGGACCTACGAGGCGCAGCTGCGCTCGGTGCTGACCATTGACCCGTTGAATGTGGTTGGGCGCATCGAACCGAACTCCATGTACATGTTTATTCCCAACAGCGACACCACTGTCCCCGTGCGCTATCAGCGTGAGCTAAGACGGGCCGTCAGAGAGCCGTTGGTATATGTCATGCGCGGCTCCCACCGTGTGGGCCTTGTCAAAGCGACAAGGCTACACGGTGGAAAGATCACATCGTTCTTTGCGAAGAGATTGTTATAGGCGTTGCTTGAACCAGCAGGCGGGCCGTAAGCCGAGGGTGAACTGCGAGAAAGCAGTGCAGGAATTTGTCGAAGCTTCGCGTTCTGCTTCGAGTCCCTCGCGGCCGCCCGAGGTTTTTTTGCCGGGGATCAGTTGATCATCAAAGTCCGCAGCACAGATGCTTCCTTGGAAAAGCGTGTCGAAGCGGCACTGGATCGGTGGATGGTTTTCCATGTTACCGCGTGAAACCGAAGTGTCCGGAGTCGCGTATTGCGGAACTGGCTTATTCATCAACGCCGCCATGGTTTGAATGACGGACTCGAGACCCACGGTTGTGCGATAGCAGAGAGCTTGGTCGTCAACTTGCGCGAAAGCCACATCACATTTTTCTTTCGCGGCGGGATTCACCTTGCTGGCGTAACTAGCATTGAGTTCGCGATCCTGTTCCCACATTCTGCGCGCGCAGACTTGCGTTGAGTAGTAATCGGATTGACCTTCCACCGCTGCCCAGTAGCCGCCGAGGGGACTGCCCGATACGAAAGGGAAACCGGCCACGTGGTGGCCAATCTCGTGGCAGATGATGAGTGTCATGCCATCCGCGGAGAGTTCCGGGCGACGAGCGAGGCCGCCGGAAAACTGGATCTTCCACGAGCCGAACATTTGCGTGGCCTGGGCGACAATCTTGTCGTTGCCCCAATTACCTTTGAGGTCGAGCTTGCCACCGAGTTGTTTGATGATCGGAGCGTAGACGGTCTGGAGTTGAGAGATGCGTTCGTTGAAAATGTCTTGGGTAATCTGCGGCTCACCTTTGGTGAGGTTGCCGTACTGGATCTGTGATTCGTCGATGAAACTTGCCTGCGCGGCAAACGACGTGAATGCGAAAACGAGAGCTATTAACTTCATGTTAAACCTGCCTTTTTGGGAATCATCTCTTTAGTGAGAAAGACTCGTCAAATCGGCAGGTCAATCTAGACACTAGCTAAAGGTTAGTACAAATCGTCCGTTCGCTTCTCGGGCGTCGACGCGTAGTTCGTCTTTTTGAAGTATCCCGTCTCGACGCGATCGTCGTCTAAGAATTTCCAAGCTCCGGTCTCTTCCGAGGCCACGGAGATATCGCGGGCACCGCAGTCACGGACAATTTCTTTGGCCTTCGTCGCCCAGACCGCGTCATCAACGTGCACGGAGATCAGCATGCCGCCGTTTTTGACTTCCGACTCGAAACGCTTGGCTTCATACTCAGGTATTCCCATGCCGATCAACCCGCCAGCGACGCCGCCGACAGTGCCGCCGATGCCAGCACCAGCGATGGCCGCCATGATAGGGCCTGCTGCGACGAACGGACCGATGCCTGGAATGGCCAAGGCGCCAACTCCAGCCAGCCAGCCGAGTGCGCCGCCGGCCAGTGCGCCCGTGGTAGCTCCGGTGGCCGCGCCTTCGGGGGCCTTCGTGTGCATCTCGTGAGCGAAGGCTTTAGTGTCGCCAACGTCTTGCATCAAGACAGATACATCAGAGTGGCGGAAACCGTCGGCTTTTAGCCGAGTGACCGCTCTTTCGACGGAAGAGCGATTATCAAATATTGCGAACACGGCCTTGTGGCCTTTTTGCTTGATGTCGTAGCCCATGGTGAACCTCCTGGTTATTCGGTGTAGATCATTTGGTTATTGATGGAGCGGGGACCGGTGAACTGGCGCGCATGCTCGAGGACACGGTCTCTTTCTTGCTGGTTACGCACTTCTCCTTTCAGCGTGACACTCTTTTTGAGAGTCACGATGGTGATGTTCTGTGCGGAGAGGGATAACACGTCGTCATCGGTTAAGCGTGACCGAATTTTGCGCGTGACTTCGATGTCAGAGTCATTGCCTCTCATCTGGTCATCGGCGGTGACTTGTTCCTGTGTGTGCTTCTTGGGTTTACCGTACTCTTGTGTCCCAGACGAACAGGCCCCACCCGTGATGGCCAGCAGTGCTCCAAGAAAAAAATGACTCTTCAACCTCATAAGACCTCCGTTAGTTACGAAATATAAAAACCCAGAGTAGAACCACCACGAATCCGGGGACGCCGAGAAACCATAAGAGAATCGGAACAGCGACTTTACCCTTAGCATTCATTTTCATGAGTCCTCCTTTGATGCTAGTAAGGAAGTTAGCTCGGGGAAGATGGTGCGGCGTCTCGCGGACGTACAGATGTTGTGCTGATTTCTACAATCCTCAGACAACGCATTTCTATGGATGCGGTACGCGCGCTTTGCGAGATAATGGGACCATGGGCATCTCTCGCGAACTCAAAACTCAATTCGCACAATTTTCTGAAGAAGATGCAGATCGGATCATCCGCATGGCCTGGGAAGATCGCACGTCTTTTGATGCCATCAAGCTGCAGTTTGGCCTATCCCCGAATGATGTCGTGCGCTTCATGCGCACTCAGCTGGATGCCAAAGCTTTTGCGCGCTGGCGTCGCCGTGTCCACGAGCAGGGACATCTTAAAAATGAGGCCAAAAGACCTGACGGAGTGACGCGTTTCAAATGTAAGTCCCAGCGGCTTAACGGAACTATCAAAGGTGTTAAGTAGAATTCCGAAAAAGACTGTTTGACATGCCAAACTTACGTTTGCTACTCATAACGCATGCGCAAACACTGGCTCTTTGCCCTCCATAAATACATCGCTCTTACTCTGTCTCTCCCCCTGCTTCTCACCGCCCTTTCGGGCGTTCTTATTTCTCTGTCTCCTCTTTTTACCAGTGGGGGCGCATCCCTCAACTCTTCACCGAGCAGCCTTCCGTCGTTACTACAAAAAGTTTTGCAAGAGGCGCCCCAGGCGCAAATCCTGCGCGGCCTCAGTCGCGGGCCCGGCGGGCAAACGGCACATCTGATGATCAACGAAGAAGGGAAGCGGCAGTTCATCTGGAGCGACGGTGAAGAGCTCAAGCGCCACGATTTGAGTCGCGACTTTTTTTATCAAAACAAACATTTCCACGAAGGCTTCTTACTTTCCGGCGTCGGAAAAAAGATCGTCGCCTACAGCGGTCTCGGTCTCGCGCTCATCGTTTTCTCCGGTGTGGTGTATTGGCTCGGCACGGGCTTCATGAAGCGCACGAAGAATCTTTGGCAAAACAGTCCCCGCCGTCTGGCCGCGTGGCACGTGGTGCTCGGTCTTGCGATCGCGGGACCGTTATCTTTTCAAGCCCTCACGGGCAGCTTGATCGAGTTGCATGGATTGGTCTTCGCGAATCATCCCGTCATTGAGCATGCGAAACCCACGAGCTGCACCCCGAGCGAGCAACTCGCCTTCATGCAAAACCTGCAGCACGAACCGGCGATGGTTTTCTTTTGTCGCCCGGATTTTCCCTATCTCATGGTGCGGACCACGGTCGGCGAGGTCATCCAGTTTACGCCCGCCGGACTGGCCGTGATGACACAGTCGAAAGATATGTGGCAGGGGAGTCCCCTCACGCGCAAAGGTTTTTTCGTGGGACTCCACGAGGCGAAGATTTTTGGCAAGGCCCATCACATCTATAATTTTATCGTGGGAATCGCTCTCACATTCTTCATCATCTCCGGACTCACTCTGTGGGCCCGCAAGAAATTCAAACATGCACACCCTGTGCAGGAGGCCCCATGATCCGCTTTCTCGCTCCCTTGCTTGCTCTCAGCGTGCTATCGCCAGCGATCGCCCAAGACGTCCTCGCCCCGGTTGAAGTTCGTGCCAAACAGGTCGCACCCGTCCGCTGGAAAGAGGTGGAGAGCACGCGCATCTTGAGTGGTAAGAAGAACAAGGCGACGAAGACGGATGTGAATCCTCCCATCGCGACGGATAATTTGCGGCAGTTCTTCTCGCAGAACGCCGCCGTGCTCACGCCGGAGCAAAGCACGGAGCCCTGGGCCGCGCTCAGCATCCGCGGGATCGGCGATCCCCACGAAGCCCAGAACGTTTTGATCCTCCAAGACGGCCTGCCCGTGCCGGTCGACATGTACGGAACTGCTGGGCAGTACTATTCACCTCCTGGTCCCTTGATGGATGAGATCGAAGTCATCGGTGGTGGAGCAGCGTTGATGTTCGGCCCGCAACCCGGCGGTGCGATCAACTTCCGCAGCAAGGCCCTCACTCCAGAAACCGAGTTCGGCGGCAAGGTCGGACTGACCTACGGGAGCTATGATCTTAGATCAACCGTAAACCAGATCCACGGCAAGGCAGGGAACACGGCCTACTGGGCCGGGTACTATGGCAAATCAGGCAACGGTTACCAGCGCACCAACGCCGATTTCTTCGCGCACAATCTGCAGGCGAAGACGCACACGTTCCTCGAGAACGGTGGCATCGTGAAGTTCTCCCTGCAGGGCTACGACTCTGACTTCGGCATGCCGGGAGGCATGGCGCGCTTGAACTGCAACGCCGCCAACGCCAACTGCTGGGATCGCGACGGAGACAACCGCCGGGCCACGCGGGAAAACGATCGGCTTAAAATTGCCCGTGCGTTGCTGTCCGTTGGCTATGAGAAGAAAGTCACGGACGCGACGACCATCGATGCGACGGTGTGGACGACGGCCTACAAGCGCTATTCGAACACGCAGACGGGGACAAGCTTCGGCATCAAGCCGACGGTGGACACGAACACGAGTCGACAAACGGATGCCTACGGCTTCAACGCCGAGGTGCGCGCGCGCCACGATTGGAAAGCTGGTGAAAACGAAAACACGCTCACGGCGGGTGTCTTGAGCTACAACACGAATTCCCCGCTCACGTCGTGGTCCGGCGCGAAGGCAGACTCAATTCGTGGCGTCGTTTCGAGTCGCATACACAATGAGACCCGTGCTCAAGCCGTCTTCGCGGAAAACCGCTTTGCCTTTGGAAAACTCGCCATCATACCGGGAGTGCGTCTCGAGCACATCGAACTCAGCACTGAAAACCGGACGCTCGAGCGCGAGCGCGAGGAGAAATTTGACGTCGTCCTCGGTGGCCTGGGCGCCAGCTACGATCTCACGGAAGAAACACAGGCGTACGCCAATGTCTCGCAGGGATTCAAGCCCATCAGCTTTGCCACCGTTCTTCAGCAGGCCGATCCGACGGTTGTGGTCGAAGGCGACATCAAGCCGTCCTACATCTACAACTACGAGGCGGGTGTGCGCAGCGATTCTGCAAGATGGAACTGGGATGTGTCGGGATATTGGGTGCAGTACCAAAACCAACTCGCGAGCACCACTGCTGGCGGTGTGACGACGTTGTTCAACGGTCGCTCGGCCCACTACCGCGGGATCGAAGCGGGCGTGACTCGCAAAGACGTCCTCTCCCACGAACAGCATGCGCTCGACCTCTACGTGAATGGGAACTTGCTGGATGCGGAATTCCGCGGCGGCGAACTCGAAGGCAACAGTCCGATGTTCAGCCCTCGCCACATGGTGAAGTACGGTGCGATCTACCGCTACGCGGAGAAGTACCGCGCGTCGCTCCTGGCGACCTACGTTTCCGACTACTATGCCAACGACACGCATACGCAGAACAACTACGTGCCGTCGTACCAGTTGTTCGATCTCTTAGGGGAAGCGCGCTTCGGTAAAAACTGGAGTGTGAACGGAGCCGTGAATAACTTCTTGGACAAAATTTACTACGCCCGCGTGCAGTCAACGGGAGTGCTCCCCACCATGGGAAGAAACTTCTACGCGGGTGCGAGCTACCGCTTCTAGTTTAGAAACAAGTTGTGACGGTGGGGCGACCGTTCTGGCGATCAATCGCCATGATGAACTCGCCCTGTCTTCCAATTGAATAGCGAGCCTCTAAGTGAGACTGGAGAGTCCAAGACGGTGAGCCTTCAGTTTGGGCGAGCACGCGTTCGTATTGCACCAAACTATTATTTTGGCAGTAGTAACGGATAATGGTGCGTTTGATGATGTTGGTGCCGGCATAGGGTTCGTCGCGGACGCTGCCGGCGGGGTCGGTTTTGAATTCGAGCTGCGTGGTACGGCCATTACGAAAATCGGTGGTGCTGAAATGATAGATTGGTCCCGTCTCACCATCACTCATGCTCGCCACGAGATCCACGGGCCATTGCTCGTTACCACCGCGGCAAGTGCCCCAGCGACCACGCAGGTCCGGGCAAGAGGCGAGGGTAGAGGTGGAGAACAAGATCGTCAGAATGAGTGTTTTCATGCCCCAAGGCTGGCCAATATCGACCACAAAAGCAACTTCTTTGCTCGGTCTTGGGCCAATCCTTGCCCACCACGAAAAAAATGGGCCAAACCAGTAAACTAGGGATGTGAAAACGGACCTCAATCCCTACGGGGCGCCCCTTAATTTGGCCAATAGTCAGCCGCTCAAAAACGGTAAAGCGTTGCCTGTGGGTGCGAAAGTTCCTGAGGCGTTGAAGCCCGCGAGTGCAGCGAAAGATTATAAGGTCGATCTCTCGGATGCCGCTCGTCAACCGACCCCAAGTTCACCCTCACTTCCAAGTGCCCCGAGTGTACCTTCCTTGCCTTCAACGCCCGATCTTCCTTCGTTGCCTAAAGAAGCCGCGCAAGAAGTGGCCAAGGATAAAGTCAAAGAGAAGGCGACAGAGAAAGCCGAGAAGTTGGCCAAGGCCGAAGAGAGTGCCAAGGCCGGCAGTGTAAAAAAGCCGGCGATCATTTTCGTCTCTGGTTTGCAGTGGATGTATTCACCTTCTAAGTCAGAAGGCAGCTACGCCGGTGTCGGGCGCATGGCCGAAGCCGTCGACGGGTCGCGCATCTACGGCTGGGACCAGAAAGACGAAATCATTGAGCAGATCAAGAAAACCCACTCAGACTTTCCGGTGATCTTAGTGGGTCACTCGCTGGGTGGTGACACCGTGAAGGAAGTGGCCGATGAGCTCGACTCCCTTGAGCACGCATTTCGCAAAGTTGATTTACTGGTCACGATCGATGCCGTGGGTTTTGGGAACGACATCATTCCGCAAAACGTGAAAGAACATCTGAACGTGTTTGGTGAGAACGATATGTTCTTGAATGATGGTCCCCATGTGGCCCGTCGCTTCGAGAAAACCCAGGTGCAAAATATTTTGTCACCCCTTGATCACACCGAGCTCGATGACTCTAAAGAGATTCAATTTGAGATCATGGAAGCGATAAACAAGGTGTTACCGGGCCGAACCAAGAAAGCAGATTAGTCGGTTAAGGTTTCTCCTCAGTTTTCCTTAAAATTCTGGCCCTTTTATCCGACAAGACTGTGATCGCGACTGCACGCGATGAATGCAAGGTCTTGGATGAATCAAACATCTCTTTTTATCTGTGGACTCGTACTGGCCGCCAGTCTGATTGGTGCTGCCAGCTTTAACGATCTCGCCGAGCGCTACTATGCATCTCAAGCGAAGAAAGACGCTGGCCGTTGCCCCGCCTCCGTAGAGGAAGACAAAACAATCATTGGTCATAGCGAGACCGTCTTCTTTGGCCCCGAGAAGAGCATGGTGTTCGATGCCAAGGTTGATTCCGGAGCTGAGACCAGCTCTATCCACGCCCTCAATGTAACCGCGTTCTCCCGCAAGATCGAAGAGAACGGCCAGGCCAAAGAGTTGCTGTTCGTGCGTTTTGAAACCCAAGACGATGCTGGCCGGACTCGGCAACTCGAACGGATGGTGAGTCGCATCGATCAAGTGCGCTCAGCTTCCGGCACATCCACCCGCTACTTCTTCCGCGAGATGGTGTGGATCGATAACACGTCTTACGAGATTGAAATAAACCTGGCCGATCGTTCCGCGCTCTCGAAGAAAATGCTGATCGGAAAGAACCTCCTCAATCAGGGCTACCTGATTGACACCAACCAAGCCTACGTGATCACGCGCGCCCTCTCGGCCGTGGAAAAACTCTAAGAGTCACTTCTTTCGTGGAACGGTTTCCGGCGAGACGGGGTCGTACTCCGAGTGGATCCCTGCGCACCCATCGACCGAAACCGTTTTCTCAGAGGAGACGTGCACGTGCTGCGGAAGCCGGACGAATGGACTGTAGATCTGCTTCTTGCTGGAGCTGAAGAGTGCGACTTCAAAGTAGTAGTCACCCACCATCGTATTTCCGATGTTCAGAGCGGTGGGAACGAGCTCGCTCACCGTGAGCTTCTCCGAGTAGTTACCCGCAAACGCGATGGGAAATTCCGTGTGCGTTTTTTCGCCGATCAGCTGCCAGTCGTTCAAGCGGCGATCGTGTGAGAAAGCGGGGCACTGGAAGCGTCGAAAACGTTCCGAGATCGCCCACGCTGCATAGGTTAAACTGAAAGAGATGGCTTTCATCGGCTGGGTGCTCGCTCTTCCCTTTTGCACACCTCGGAACGGCGCATAGAGCGTGATGAGTTCGATGCGCGAACCCTGCGAGTTGGCCTGAATGATTCTTACCAACCAGGCATCGATGCCGAATGATTCATTGAGGTAGTTGATGTCGTCTTCTTCCATCGGGGGCAAGGCGAGAACGACGTTGAGACTCTTGCTGACGGTGTCGCGGTAGATTCGGCCAACCTTCCACACACCCTCAGACGTGGTGGGCACGGTCCAGGTGACCTCAGACAGTCGAACACCTACACCGTCGCGTTGAAGCACGGCTTTCTTGGTACACCCCGCTAGCCCGAGCAAAAATGTCAGACAAATGACGTCCCAGCGCATGTCTTCTCTCCCAGCTTTCTGTTAGACTACTGCCATTATAGCTCGAAAGGAGAGACTTCATGAAATTCATCTTGTTCGTAAGTGTATTAGGCCTCGCAACAGCTTGTAGCTCGGCTCCCGGCGTTCTCACTGAGGGCGGAAAGGCCGTGGAGACGCTCGCCAATAAGCCAGGTACAGAGTGCAACGTCGTTGGAAAGGTTGTGGGCGAGAGTGAGCAGGGCAGTCCAGAGATGGCGCGCAACCATGCTCGTAACCTCACCGCGAAGTTGCGCGGCAACTCGATGTTCATCAATCAAGAAGTGCCGAACGGCGCGAAGATTCAGGTCTTCGCTACGGCGTACGAGTGCGAATAAGAATTAACGAAACTCGCTGAGATACTTATCGAGGCTTTCGAGGGTGGGCAAGTGGTCCACCCCGAGAGTTTTGATCTCTGTGGCCACCCAGGGCTTAATGTTCCCGCCCACACGTAATTGTACATTCACAGTCAGCAAACTTTTGAGTTTTTTCAGATAGTCTTGCAGCGTGAGACGCTCGGTGATTTCATGACCTTTGGTGACGCCAAAAAGCACGGACGTTGGTCGAAGTTGATTGATGGTTTCGGCCATGGCATCGGCCGGCATGTCTTTACCCAAAAATAAAAACTGCACGTTGTACTCAATACATAAGAGGCACGCGGCCATCAGTCCAATCTCGTGCAACTCGCCCTCAGGTGCGACCAGTAGAATGAGTCCGGGGCGCAGCTGCTGGCGCACGTAGTGCTTCGCAATCATCTGGCCCATGTGAAACTGCACGATCGCCGTCAGGGTGTGTTCTTGCGCAATCGACAGGGTCTCGTTCATGGAACGGATCCCGATCTCCCGAAACAGCGGTACGATGACTTCGAGCGCGAAGTCGCGGGGACTCAGCGTCTTTTTCACTTTCTCCAGTTCGTGAGAAATGATGTCGAGCTTATACGCCGAGAGCGCCAGCATGATGCCGCTCCTCAACGCGTCCATGTCGATGAGGTCCTTGTCATTCGTCGAGAAGAGCTCGATCGACGTGAGTTCGTTTTCTTTCAGTAACTGTTTCAAGTCCTCGTTTGAGAGAGCGGCGATCTTTCCGATGGAAAGTCCCTGCTGTGTCAGTTGCTGGAGGATGGAGAGTTTTTCGATGTCGGCTTCAGAGTAGAGGCGATGGCCATTGTCCGCGCGCTGGGGAGTGAGGACGTTGTAGCGCTTTTCCCAAGCTCGGATGGTCGCAGCCGCAACGCCAGATAGCTGCGATGCGATATGAATATTGAATAACGACATGATGCCAATGCTATGAAAAAAAGCACTTTTTGGCCTGATAAGTTTTTTTACTATTTAATAGACCACGCATTGTTTATTCCCGAGGAGCACTCATGGCCGATACCTATCCCGTCAAAGCCGCAGTACAAGATAAATCTTATTTGAAGGATATGGCCGTTTACCAAAACCTCTACCGCCGCTCACTTGAAGAGCCCCAGAAGTTCTGGTTGGACGTGGCCCAACGTTTAGACTGGTTCACGGCGCCTATTGAAGCTGGCCGCGGAGATTTTCATCACGTGAATCATCAGTGGTTTACCGGCGGAAAGCTCAACGCATCATGGAACTGTGTGGATCGGCAGCTCCCTCATCGCGCAAAAAAAACAGCTTTAATCTGGGCGAAAGATCATCCCGGCGAGTACCAGCACATCAGTTACGAAGAGCTCTATGCAGAAGTTTGTCGCGCGGCCAACATGCTGGAAGCCCATGGAGTAAAAAAAGGTGACCGCGTCTGCATCTACCTGCCGATGATTCCCGAGCTCGTCTACTCCGTGCTGGCCTGTGCGCGGATCGGCGCGGTTCACTCCGTTGTGTTTGGTGGCTTCAGTGCCGAAGCTTTGCGTGGTCGGATTGAAGATGCGGAATGCAAAGTCATCATCACCGCCAACGAAGGCCTGCGCGGTGGAAAGCCGATCCCACTCAAGGCCATCACTGACGATGCGGTTAAAGACATCAAATTTGTCGAAAAAGTTTTTGTCGTCAACCGTACCTTAACGCCTTGGACTCCTCGTTCCGTGGACGTGGTGTGGAACGACGAGATTCAGAAGTTCCGTCCCGTGGCCCCGTGTCCGGCCCACGATGCGGAAGATCCCTTGTTCATTCTCTACACTTCAGGCTCGACGGGGAAACCGAAGGGTGTCCTGCACACCACGGGTGGTTACCTCACGTATGCCAGCTATACCCATCAGTACGTTTTTGATTACCACGAAGAAGACGTGTACTTCTGCGCCGCCGACATCGGTTGGGTGACAGGTCACAGCTACATCGTCTACGGCCCGCTCTCAAATGGGGCGACCTGCGTGCTGTTTGAATCCGTGCCGAACTATCCGGATGCGGGCCGTTACTGGCAGATCATCCAAGACTTGAAAGTGAACATCTTTTACGGCGCGCCGACGGCGTTGCGTGCTCTGGCCCAGATGGGCGACGAGATTGTGCGCAAATACGATCGTTCTTCGTTGCGCATCCTTGGGAGCGTCGGTGAACCGATCAATCCTGAAATTTGGAAGTGGTACCACGACGTCGTGGGCGAAGGTCGCTGTGACATCATGGACACGTGGTGGCAAACCGAGACGGGCGGCATTCTCATGACGCCGCTGCCAGGAGTGACGCCCACGAAGCCAGGTTCCGCGACGTTTCCATTCTTCGGCGTTGAGCCGCTACTGGTAAGGCCAGAGACTGGCGAAGAGTTGCACGGCAATGGCGTGGAAGGCGCTCTCTGCCTCAAACGTTCATGGCCCGGTCAAGCACGCACGATCTACAAAGACCACGCGCGCTTCAAAGAAACCTATTTCTCGCAGTACAAAGGCCTCTATTTTACCGGCGATGGTTGCAAGCGCGATGAAGACGGTTACTACTGGGTCACAGGCCGCATTGACGACGTGTTGAACGTCTCGGGTCACCGACTGGGCACAGCCGAAGTAGAAAGCGCTCTGGTTGAGCATGAGGCGGTCGTAGAGGCGGCCGTGGTGGGTTACCCGCACGACATCAAGGGCCAGGGCATCTACGCTTACGTGGTGCTTTATCCCAACCAAACTGAATCCCCCGAACTCTTAGAAACGATCAAAGACAGTGTTCGCAACAGCATCGGACGCTTTGCCGCTCCCGATAAAGTGCATGTCACCAAGGGCCTACCGAAAACTCGCTCGGGGAAGGTCATGCGCCGTATTCTTCGCAAGATCGCGGCCGCCGAGTACAGCGGGTTGGGTGATCTCAGTACCCTCGCGGATCCAAGTGTGGTGGATGCCCTTGTGAATGAACACAAGGCCCGTCATTGAAACCGCTCGAGCTCAAAGAGTATCTCTGCGCCCAGATCCCCATCGCCCAGGCCTTGGGAATTCAGGTCGTGAGTCTCAGCGCTGAGGGAGTGGAGCTGACAGCACCACTCGAAGCTAACCGCAATCACCTCGGCACCGCCTTCGGCGGCAGTCTTGGCTCGGTAATGATTCTTGCGTGCTACGCCTGGATGTTTAATCGCTTGGGAGAGGACGGGAAGAACTGCCATGTGGTGATTCAGACCGCTCAGACCGATTACTTAAAACCCGTCACGGGAGATCTGCGCGCAATCTGCAGCCCACCTGATGGGGCCCTGATCGAAAGAATGTTACGGCATGTGGATAGGAAGGGTGTGGCGCGCTTGAAGATTTCTTCCCAGATCGTCGACAGCAGCGGGGAAGTGCTGTGCCGTTTTGTGGGCGATTTCGTCGCCCACGTCGCGAAGTAACTACTTAACCACTACGCCGCGAATGTCTTCGCGCGTGAAGTACGTTCCGCCGACGCGGAAGCTATCCAGGTCACCGAGCTTGCCCGTGACGGGGCTGAAGGCCATGGATTCGATCTCACGCTTCAAGACCGCGCGGTCTTGCAAGAGAACAACTTGTACACGATCTGCTGGGAGAACCAGGCCAGCGCCGGTGACTTCACCCAGAAGAAGTTTACCGCCACCTTGCTCAAGGCCACGGAGAGTGAGCTGGCGTTCTTGCAGCAAGCGATCGGCCTGGGTGCGATCAAGAGCGAGTGCTTGGAATGCCGTCAACAGTCCCATGAAAATGATTAAAGCTTTCATTGGAGTTCTCCTTCTGGCTCGGCCAGAAAAGTTTCGCAAAGGTTCAAAGTAAAGTAAGGAACGTCGCCGTGGTTCGCACTGTCTTGCATGATGGCGTGAGTGGCTTTAACCGCTTCACGCTGAACATCTTTAATTTTTTTGATCGCGTCTTCATTCAGTGACTCACTCAAAGAGTACATAAGGTTCAAACCACGGCCTACCGACTCTGGACGGTAGAACTTCACCAACTCCGGCAAGTGCGCTGAGGCCACTTGCAAGTCCAGGCTGAAGTCACGATCACGAGCACTCAAGCGGCCATCAACTTCTTTGATGAGTTCCTGCTTGAGCATGTCTTCTGCTTTCCGCTTACCCGTGCTCCCGAAGAGCTCGGTCACTTCCATCCACGATGTTCCCGCGCTGTTCGCCGCGAGCTTGTAGATGAAGTAGCTCATGCGATCTTTCAAAGCTTCATTCAGATCAACCGAGTAAACGCGCTTCTCAGAACCTTCGAACACGAATCCACCGAAGTGCTTTTGCAAAAATTCAGCGAGAACCGGAGGCAAGAGCTTCAATAACTCGCCAACGCGTTTTTCGCGGCAGATGTAGGCACACAAGTTCAAAGCCGTATGCGGCGCTACTTCTGACTTCGACTCTTCCTGCATCAAACGCCGCAGAGAGGTCACCGGCACTTGCGCTCTTTGCGCGAGTGCTTGCACAGTCACTCGTGGGTGACGTGCGAGAAAGTCTTGTACCAAAGCTCTTAGTGAGCTGATGGTCGAGGCTTCGTTTTGTGTGACTTCAGTTTGCAAGGTTTCGTTCTCCCTGCTCCCTTCATATCAACAACTTCGTACTCCTTGAAAGAGGGCGTGTAGTCCTGACAGACGATAAGAGATACATGGTGTCAGGGTGGCTCCGAAAAACCACCCGGCACCCCTTACGGGCGTACGCGACCGGGGCGAACTGGTGTCGTTCTGCCACCGTTTGTCGGGGCAGAAGCTCCACATGGGCGGGTGATCAGGCTAATTTTTACACTCCCGTTGATGTCGGATGAGTCCACGGTCGCAAGACCACTGCGGCTCAGGTCGCGGTTCAAGATGGCGAGCTCCACGTGATTATTGAGCATGAACTTCACACTGCGAGCGGCGCGGGACGCGCACGCCGAGCGAATGGGAACGGTGACAACAGGATTGCTTACCCAGTCATCATTGGCTTCGCCATTCCAAATTCTATTCTCGAGCACAGCCTTATTTGAGCCAATGCCACCCAACCCTTGGTGTCCCATGAACATAGTAGAGAAGGTGCCTTGAACGCCGCTATCAAGAATCATCGCACCTCGGTTGAAGAGGGAGATCTCGAGGGACTCAACCTGTTGTCCTTCGGGCAGATCCGCCGTGAGGCTTATCGCGCACGACTTGAAGTTGAGGGCCGGATCATTGGCACGATTCACGCGACCCGTGTTAGGAAGATTACGCGGCACCTGAAGTTGAAACGAATCAAAGAGGATCGATACGCTGGTGTTGTCCGGCGAAGGGGAGATTGCGACGGATCCTACCGGGCAACCTGATCCCCTATAAGAGAGACCACCGAATTGAACCTGAGCTTGCGCACTATTAAGTGCAAGAAGAAGTGTGGCGGCGGTGATGATGGCGAGTATGTGTGACATGTGGTCTCCCTTGTTTCTTACTTCCTGAATACATCTATAGTGATTGTGAAGTGAAGCCCCGATGAAATCGTTTTCGCCCAGGTGGTTTTTTGAAAAAACCAGGTGGGCGACAACGTTTACTCGAAACCATTTTGCTACTTCACGAAACAAATTGCCGGTGTGTATGTTCAGAGCAAGCCAACGGGACAACGAAGTCCTCCAACCTGCAAGGAGATCACATGACTCTTATGAAAAAACTCGTTCTGATCGCAACTCTTTCTCTCTCAGCTGGTGCCATGGCACAGGGCCTCGAACTCGGCTACCCGAGCACAGGCGGTAACGGTTGCCCTCAAGGAACTGTTTCAGCGAACCTCTCACCGGACAGCAAACAACTCACTGTTTTGTTCGACCAGTTCGTTGCGGAAGCCGGTCCTGCTTCAGGAAAAACACTCGATCGTAAGAGCTGTAACATCTCAATCCCGATCCGTGTTCCAGGCGGCTACAGCGTTTCGATCGTATCGGTCGACTACCGCGGCTTCGTGGGCTTACCGAGCCGCCGGGCCAACGCTCGCTTCACTGCCGAGTACTTCTTCGCTGGTATGATCGGACCCCGCATGTCGAAGACTTTCTTGGGCGCACAGAACACCGACTACTTGGTTGAAAACGACTTGATCGTGTCTGCACAAGTATGGTCTGCGTGTGGTGCTGAAACCAACATGCGCATCAACGCTTCGATCATGTTGCAGAACACTGACTACTCACAAGACGCGATCGCGACCGTTGACTCGGCCGATATCAGCTCTGGGATCCTCTACCAGCTCCAATACCGTCGCTGCCGTTAATCGGCACCGCTCGGTTGTATCACTCCCGAAGGGCCCCGAAAGGGGCCCTTTTTGTTTGTTGAATCAGTGACTTAGCCTCTCATTTATCCCCTCAAATAACCGATAAGCTCCTGTGATGAAATACCTCATAGTGGCCTTTCTATCGCTGACAGTTGCTAGCTCTTGGGCGGATACATCGCCTCGTGCGCTTGCGCTGGAGCAATTTCCTGCTCAAGTCAGAGAGCTCGTGGGCAAAAAAATTCTTGAAGCACGGACTGCTCTGAAAGATGTTCCCAGTAATAAACGCCGTGAAGATGAGCGCGGTCTCTTTGTGAATTTGCTCGGAGTAAACTACGACGTCACTCTCGGAAAAAAAGCAGAAACGGTGGAATGGCTTGCGCTTCGTTCTCCTCCACAGCACGCCAGAGGTCTCTATGAAAAAATCATGGAGAAGTACGCGAAGACCGCCAAGATTAAAGATGTGCAAGTGGGTGGGCCCGCTCCGGGACAATACATCGAAGTGAGTTTCCCGGATGAAGGAGTGCAGTTTCGTTTCATGTCTTCCAATAAAGATCTTTACTCTGTCGTTGTGCAGAGGAAGCCATGAAGAAAAATCTTTTTGCCATCCTTCTTTTCATACCTCTCATTGGTTTTTCTCATGACGACTGCGAATCTTGCAGGCAGGTGGAAGGTCATCCTGCCGAAGGTCTTTCCGAATGGACGGCGAGTCTCCAGCAGGCGTCTTCGTCGCTGAACTGGTGGTCTGCAACGCCAGCCCAAGTGGCGGCAGCTCCCTGCCGTCAAAGCATTCCGAGCGATGCCCAGATGCGGGAATGGCTCGCAGCTTTCGATTCCGGTACAAAAGCAAATAAAAATGTGAATGGTCTTTCGCTGCAGAATGAGTCGGTGGAAAACATTCGGGCCCTTGAGCATCTCACCACGCTGAAAGACTGGCGCAAGAACCCGTTGACTGCTCAGCAACCGCAGTACAATTCAACTTGCACGACAGCACTTTGTGCGGCGACAGAGCTTTTGGGTGATTCTGGGGTCATGGCGCTCTATATGCAGCGTCGTTATGGTTTTACCGCTTCTCATTTGGCCTATAACGAGACGTCTCCTTGGACTCGCGCTCAGCTTAGCCAGGCCCTCACCGGCGTGTTGGAATTTCCCCAGGGTGTTTTCCCGATGGAAGAGGCCCGTCCGTTTGTACGTTTTAAGGCCGGACAACTACCAGCTGGCTACAGTCAATCAACTGTAGCAGACTCGATCGTGCGTTTTTTTGATCGCTGGCTCACTCTTCCTGACGGTGAAAAGCACGCCAATACCTCTCACGAACTGGGCCACGCTATTGCCGCTGAAACCGGTGCCGATCGAAGTTCGGCTTGGTATGCGCTTTCGGGGTGGGAAGTCCAAACCTTCCAGGGACCTACTGGGCCCGTGGAGAGCTATAAGGCCACCATTAAAGAAGCGATCGTCTCCGGCTACGGAAGCACCAGCCCCGTAGAAGATTTCGCTGAAAGTGTGGCGGCCTATCGCTATAACCCTCAGCATTTGCGCACACGCAGTCCGGCCAAGTACGAATTCATTAAACACTCTGTTTTTAACGGCGTTGAGTACACCAGCGCAGCCGCTTGCAGTCAGCCTGGTACCTATAGCGCTCAGCTAGCCGAGGCCGTGCGCCCTCGTCTTGAGGCGTGGAATCCCACGACAGCCGATCTCAATCGCATGAGTAAGGCGTGTCTCTCAACAATTTTTACGACGATGGGAAGTGGAGCGCCGGGAGCCATGCTCACCAGCTCACCGGTGCAAAACTGTTTGGCCGATGCCCCCCAAACGGAAGTGCGCCAGTGGATGAACGAATCGGCCGCTTCCCGTCCGTGGGGAGCTCACATCGAGCCGATGTTGCGAAATACCCATGTGGAATTACCGCCGACGCTAGTGAATCGTATGCAAGGGGCCACCACAAGTTTTGGTGCACAAATGCGACAGTCACTCACCAGCGTTCTTCCCACCGTTTTTCAGGTCTATCTGCCGAGTCTTAGTCGCTCCGGCTGTCAGCAGGCCGACTTCTCTCAGGCCTACACTTACTACACGCCCGTTTATCAAACATCGCCTAACGACCCCGAACGCTATCGTGCGCGTGTGCAGATCGCGGAGAGTGTACGGCAAATGTGTCTTGATGTGGTGCAGGCCCGTTCGAATCCGAATACTCCTGGACCGTTAAAGACCCAGGAGATGACGAGCTACTTGAAGAAGCTCTTTCCCTAGTCGAGCCAGAAAATACGATCCGGCACTGACAGGGTCGGTGGGTGAGGATTCTTTCCGGCCTTCGCGAGAACTTTTTCTTCCAGCACACTGATGGCACTCTCAAGGCCGGTCTGGAAATCACCTTTCTTGAAGTGAGTACGAAGAAGCGCAAGAATCTCATGCAGGTCTTCTGCTTTGAGCTTCTCATTCATGTCGCGATCAATCAGGAGATGCATCTTGTGTTCGCTCAATGAAAAGAACAGCAAAATCGCGGCTTGGTGGCCCAGGCTCGAAGATTGGAATTGTGAAAACAGGGCACTGGCTTTTTCTGCAGTTTCTCTCTCCGCCTCAGACGGCAGCACAAAAAAGCGCTGAAGATCAAGCAAGCGCATCACCGTCACCGCCAGCAAGATGCAGGCACCGACAAGCAAGATTTCTAGTGAGCGGGGATGCAAATTATAGAAGTGAAGGGCCAGTGCTGAGAGCACAAGCCCGATCAATACTCCACCGCGCCAAAGCGCGCCAGGGTAGGGGTCAGATGCATGACAAGCTGCGACCACGAGTTCATAGCCGGTGTGTTCTTCGAAGTTCTTAATTTTTTCAGCGACTGAAGCTGAAGTAAACGGTGCATTTCTCATTTACCAATCTCCTGAGGCGCCACCGCCACTGAACCCACCACCGCCGCCGCCCCAGCCTCCGCCAGAACTGCCGCCAAAACCTCCGCCGCCGCCCCGGCCACCGCCTAGGATACTTCCCATCAATGCTCCCGCACCAAAGGCGCGTGCACCACGTGAACGATTGAGTAGCGGGAATATGAAGAAAAAGAGAATCATGAGAATCAGTGTGCCCAGAGGAGAAAGCTCTCCCTTCGCTCGACGAGTACGACGTACCACCGGTGCATTGCTGATTTTAACATTAAACTTACCGGCTACTTCCAATAAGATTTGCGCTACACCACCGGCATAGTCGCCATTCTTAAAAGCAGGACGCAGTACACCGCTGATCCACCGGGAAGATTCGAGATCGGTAATCTCACCCTCAATGCCGCCGCCCACTTCGATGCGCATTTTGCGCTCGGTGGGAGCAATAACAATGATAAGACCGTTGTCACTTTTCTCACCACCGAGCTTCCACGCCTCAGCGGCGCGGATGCTGTAGTCTTCGATCTCGTAACCTTGCAGGTCACTCGGAATGATCACACCAATTTGCGGGCCACCTTGCGCTTTAATCTCCGTGATAAAATGCGTCAGTTGGGCACTTTGCTCAGGCGTGAAAAGTCCGACTTGATCGATGACTGGACGATTGAGCTCGGGAAAGCGCGGGCCTTGAGAAAAGGCCAGCGCGCTCCAAAGGATAAGGAGAAAAGAGATGATTGAACGCACTAGAACTGAACTGTCGGAACGGTTTGTTCAGTGGCGGTTGCTTCAAACTGAGGTTTCTTCTCATGTTTGAACATCAGGCTGTTCGTCAGGGATGTCGGGAACACGGTAACGAGGTTGTTGAACTCTTTCACCGTTTCAATATAACGACGACGAGCGACCGTGATGCGATTTTCTGTGCCTTCAAGTTGTGCCTGGAGGCCTTTGAAGTTTTCTGCAGCTTTCAAGTCAGGGTACTTCTCAGCCACGACCATCAACTTGCCCAGTGCCTGGGAAAGACCGTTTTGGGCTGACTGAAACTCTTTGAGCTTCGCCGGCGTGAGATTAGAAGCGTCGACTGTCATTTGAGTGGCTTTCGCACGTGCCTCAACGACACCTTCGAGTGTTTCTTTCTCGTGAGACGCGTAGCCTTTTACCGTGGCCACCAAGTTAGGCACTAAGTCCGCACGACGCTTGTATTGGTTTTGTACTTCGGCCCACGAAGCTTCAGTTTCGTTGAGCGCCGTAGGGATCGACTGAACACCGCAGCCAGTGAGGATGGTGAGAAGAGGAAGGATTAAAATAAGTAAACGCATGTGGAGTCTCCAAAATAGAAAAAGCCCATAATGTAGTTACACAATATGGGCTTCAGAAAATTTAAGTCAAGATCGGGATTACTTAGTGAGCGCAGCTACTTGCTTCGTGAGACGTGAGATCTTGCGAGCTACCGTCTTCTTGTGCATAGCTGGAGACTTAGCAACTTTCATCAATTTTGATTGAGCAGTCTTCAAAACAGACAAAGCCGCAGTCTTGTCGCCCTTAACGATCGCGTCGCGAACAGCTTTTACGGCTGTACGAGCAGAGGCTTTTTTTACTTTATTGGTCATACGCTTAACTTTGTCTTGTTTTGCGCGTTTCGTTGATGACTTGTGGTTTGCCACGATGCACTCCTAAAGATGATTCGGTACTAATGTATCCGCGAAGTTATAAACACTTTTGCGGACCATGGCAAGAGAACCTCGTGTCTCACATGAGTCTGTTGACCGGCTGGGCGCATTCAGGGCAGAGTGAAGGAGTTTTTCTTCAAAGATATCCATGATTTAACTGCCAAAGGGTTGCTATGCAAAACATCCGCATTATTGGTGTCGTTGGTGCTGGTCAAATGGGCCGAGGCATCGCTCAGGTAGCTATTCAATCTGGTTTTGACGTCATTATTTTCGATGCGTTTCAAAACGCTTTAGACGCTGGCGTTGATTTCATTAAGAACCAGCTCAATAAAGGTGTGGAGAAATCGAAGTGGAGCGCGGCCGATGCTGACGCTGCTTTGAAACGTCTCAAAACCGCCAATGACATGAAAACTCTCAGAGACTGTGACCTCGTGATTGAAGCGGCCACTGAGAACCGCGCGCTAAAATTTGATATTTTCAAAAAGCTCGATGAAATCGTGAAGCCAGACGCTTTGCTGGCTTCGAATACATCCTCTATCTCCATCACTGAAATTGCCGCACAAACGAAGCGTCCGCATCTCGTGGCAGGCATGCATTTCATGAATCCAGTGCCGGTCATGAAATTAGTTGAGGGGATCCGTGGACTCGAGACCAGTGACGAGACGTTCAATACGGTCGCCGCTGCTGCGGAGAAAATGGGCAAGACCTTTGTGCGTGCTCAGGATTATCCTGGTTTCGCCGTGAATCGTATTCTCATGCCGATGATCAACGAAGCATTCTACGCTCTTTACGAGGGCGTCGCCTCGGCTAAAGACATTGATACCGCGATGAAGCTCGGCACCAATCAGCCAATGGGCCCACTGGAGCTCGCGGACTTCATCGGTCTTGACACCTGCTTGGCGATCATGGATGTGCTCCACACCGGTTTATCAGACACAAAGTACCGTCCGTGCCCACTGTTGAAGCAGTATGTGGCCGCTGGTCGCTACGGTCGTAAGAATAAAAAAGGCGTGTTCGTTTATGAGTGAGTTCCAAACTCTGCAGTACGAAGAAGTTGATAAGGTCGGTGTTCTTACGATCAATCGCCCAGACAAATTGAACGCGCTGGATGCGACTGTGTTGTCTGAGCTTAAGGCTTTTTTGTCACAGGCCGCTACTAAAAAACTGACCGGTCTCATTCTCACGGGTGCAGGAGAAAAAGCGTTCATCGCCGGTGCCGATATTCTTGCCATGACCACCATGGATGCGAAAGCCGCTGGTGAGTTTGGTCGTCTCGGTCAAACCGTCAGCGTGATGTTTGAGTATCTTCCGTACCCAACCATTGCCGCCGTTCATGGTTTTGCTCTCGGCGGTGGTTTCGAAATGGCCCTGGCGTGTGATTTCATTTTTGCCTCTGAGAAAGCCGTGTTTGGTTTGCCAGAAGTAAAACTCGGGTTGTTGCCAGGATTTGGTGGAACACAACGACTCGCTCGTCGTACAAATCCAGCCTTTGCAAAAGAAATGGTGTTTGCTGGGAAAAATCTCACGGCGACAGAAGCCCTCTCACGCGGCATCGCCACTCAGATTTTCACAGATAAAGCCGTGCTCATGCAGGGCTGTCGCGACTATCTCGCCTTGGTGGCAAAAAACTCGCCGCTGGCGGTGGGCATCGCCAAGCGCGTGATCGACCAAGGGGCGCAGACGACATTGGAGCAAGGTCTTGCGCTTGAAGCGAATGCGTTCTCACAATTATTTACCTCACAAGATATGAAAGAAGGGACTGCCGCGTTTATGGCTAAGCGCCCGGCCGTTTTCAAAGGAGAATAGGGATGTTGCTCGACGAGAAATACAACGAAGTTCGCGACATGATAAAGAAATTCTCGGATGCTGAGATTGGCCCGCGGGCCATGGGAATCGACCATGACGGGGAGATGCCGAAAGACATCATCGCAAAACTTGCGGAGAACGGTTTTCTTGGTTCATACATTCCAGAAGAGTTCGGCGGTGCAGGCCTCGACTATTTAAGCTACGCACTTTTGATTGAAGAGCTTTCGCGCAACTGCGCGTCCACCGGTGTGTTCGTCTCCGCGCACACATCCTTGTGTGTGTGGCCGATTTTGAATTTCGGTACCGACGCTCAAAAGAAAAAATTCCTTCCCAAGCTCGCCAGCGGTGAGTGGATTGGTTGCTTCGCGCTTTCTGAGCCCAACGCTGGATCTGATGCGGGTTCATTAACAACGATGGCGGAAGACAAAGGCGATCATTGGGAAATCAATGGCGTAAAAAACTGGATCACCAACGGCAAAGAGGCCAACGTCGCGATCGTCTTTGCGAAAACCAAGAAAACGCCAGACTACAAAGGCATTTCGGCGTTTATCGTTGAGACTTCATCACCGGGATTCTCGATCATCAAAATCGAAGACAAGCTTGGGATCCGCGGTTCTTCAACGGCCCAACTTGCGTTTGATAAAGTGAAAGTTCCAAAAGATGCTTTGCTCGGCGACCCAGAGAAAGGTTTCCGCGTTGCGATGGCGACTCTCGACGGTGGCCGTATCGGTATTGCTGCTCAGGCCCTGGGGATCGCACAGGGTGCATTCACGTACGCTGCAAAATACGTGAAAGAGCGCGTGCAGTTCGGCGCTCCCTTGGCGAACTTGCAGGGGATTCAATTTATGCTCGCTGATATGAGCACGAAAATTGCTTCATCGCGTTTGTTGATTTATCACGCTTCTGCGCTTAAAGACGCGGGGCGTCCGTACTCTAAAGAGTCAGCGCAAGCGAAGTTGATGGCCTCTGAGTCGGCCATGTGGGTGACCACCAAGGCGATTCAGCTCTGTGGTGGTAATGGTTACACCAAAGAATACCCAGTGGAGCGCTACTTCCGGGACGCAAAAATTACCGAAATTTACGAGGGAACTTCGGAAGTTCAGCGTATGGTGATCGCCGCCAACGAGCTGAAAGACCTCCAATAACCAACTGATTCCGTTAGACGGACACTGTGCTGTTTGGTACGGTGTCCACTATTTTTGTTTGATCTTTGGCGGAGTTACGAAATCTATGGCGAAAACCAAACCCAAGACTAAGATAGTGGCCAAGAAGCCTGCAGCAAAAGCGAAGGCGAAAGGGAAACCAGTGGCCAAAATTAAAGCTAAACCTGCGGCGAAGAAAGCCCCAGCGAAGAAAGCTCCTCCTGCGAAAAAAGGTCTCTTGAAGACTGCGACGAAGTTCGTCGGCAAGGTGCTTTCTAAGGCCGACAAAGAGCGCGCGAAGAAAGAAGCAGCTAAAGCGAAGGCTGAAGCTTTGAGAGAAAAAGAGCGCGCGAAGAAAGAAGCCGCCAAAGCGAAAGCTGACGCAGCAAAAGAAAAAGAGCGCGCGAAGAAAGAAGCTCTTAAAGCGAAAGCTGACGCTGCGAAAGCGAAAGCGGATGCTGCCAAGGACAAAGAGCGCGCCAAGAAAGACGCTGAGAAAGCTAAAATCCAGGCGGCGAAAGACGCAGAAAAGAATAAAAAACTCGCCGCAAAGGAAGCTGAAAAAGCTGCCAAAGTTAAAGCGAAAGAAGACGAGAAGGCTGCGAAGCTGAAGGCGAAAGACGATGCCAAGCGCCGCGCTCGTGGTGAAGAAGTTGAAGACGATGCTCCACGGGCCCGTAAAGGAGATGAAGATGACGACGAAGAAGACTTCAAGCGCGTTGCCGCGAAAGGCAAAGGCGGCCGTAAGTTCGACGAAGAAGGCACGCACGACCTCGAGCGCGGCTTCAAAAAATACAGTGTCGGTGACCTCGAAGGTAAAATCGCCGATGAAATCGCGGAGCTCCGCGAACACTTCGCGTGGAAAGACATCGTTGGCGCGATTGGCACGCTGGATTTCTTCGTGGATCCAAAAGACGACTCATGCGTTGAGAAAGGCTGCGACAACATTCGCACCTCGCAGAGCTGGTGCCGCCTCCACTACCTGAAGGGCTGGAAGAACATCCAACGCAAGAAAGAAATTTTGAGCGAAGGCAAGCTGCAAGAGTACATCGAGGAGCTGATCTCGAAGTACCCGCCGAAGTACATCGAAGCGATCACCAACGATTTGTCAGACGACAAAGAGTTCTACAAAGTTCTGAACGAGCTCAACATCACGAACGAGTTCGACTTCGAAGAAGAAGACTTCGAGCAGAATGATGATGATGACGATGATGGGGACATTGGGATCGAACGCTTTAACGGCACGGTCCGATACGAAGACGCTGAATGATTTTGAGCCCCTCCTCGTGAGGGGCTTTTTCCATCTTTTCCTATTCTTAACATTTTCATGACGTGATCTGGGGCCCAGAAGGCTTCTTTCCTCATCTATCCTCCGCACACTCTTTCCCCCCATCGAAACGGAGTATTCATGAAGTTTGCAGCGTTGTTACTCATCAGTCTTTTGTCAGTCGCAGCTTTCGCTTCAGAGAGAATCGTTAACATCGACGTGTTCAATAACAAGCTTCAGCTTGCCGGTGACGTATCTAAAATCAAATTAAACGATATCCATTTCTACAAAGCAGAGTCGAAGGTCAAGATCATCGAAGAAGAGTACTGCGGCGAAAGCAGTTTCTGCGACCAGCGCATTATCCTCGAGCGAGTTCCAGCGTTACGCGTAACGGTCTCTTACTTCACCCCTGGCTCAATGGACGATGATGGTGAGCAGTGGGTTGACTTGAACTTGCCGGTGAACTTACTTTCGGCAGAAGATTTAGCAAAGCTCAAGCAGAACACCACGGTCTTTGATTTGCTTCAGCGTCGTGCCCGCGCTCGCCAGGCCATCCTGCGAGCTAATTTTGCAGTCGTGGTCACTGAGCGCTCGCACGTCGTCCGCGTTTTGGATTACCAGCGCTCAACAATTTGCTCCATGGAAGATGGCCCTTACTGTCGTGAAGAACTCTTCTATGTTCCTAAAACAATTAAAGTGAATGAAGTCGTCGTGCACAAGAAGTAATGAAAAGGGCCCCGAGAGGTGCCCTGCTTTAGTGGCGGGTTTCGTCTTCATCTTCGTCGTCAAAGTCCTCGAGGTCTTCGACAAAGTTTGCTTCTCGAAGCAGGCGATCCGCTTCCAGTGTGAGTGTGACGTTTTCGCGAGTCATCTTGTAGAAGTACTTTTTGTCTTTCCACTCAACTTCCTGCCAGTTCGGTTCCCAGTCTGACCAATCTTCAGTGGCAAACACTTCATCGAAGAACATGCCGGCCATGAGAACAAAGTTCTCCTGGGTCGTTTTAACGAGATCCGGAGTGGCGATATCGGCGGTGTCACAGGAAATGAAGCAGCTCACTGAGCTTTCAGGGGAGCTCTTATCTTGGGGGTTGAAGCCGAAGATGACGACTAATTCAGAAGGAAAAATCTGACCGTGCACCTCAAAGTGTCGACCCTGTGCGTCGCATTCCTTCTCATATGTTTGATTGAGTAGTGCAGTCACCGACTGAATCCAGTCCTTTGGGAGGGCAATTCCAACGACCTTAGAGGGTTTTCGTTCCAGCATCTTGTTCCTGCCTTAAAAAGCGAGATTTTACTTGGTCCCGTCGAGGGGGATTAATAGAATAGTTGAGATAGATAAGTCTGCTTTCTTTTTCAAGGAATTTCCTATGGCCGTCTACATTCTCTCCGGTGCTCGCACTGCTTTCGGTAGTTTCATGGGAGGCCTTTCTGCAATCCCTGCAACGAAGCTCGGCGCAGTGGCGATTCAAGGAGCCTTGGCGAAGTCGGGACTTTCGAAAGATCGCGTGGACGAAGTCTTCATGGGCAACGTGGTTCAGGCCGGGGTAGGTCAGGCACCGGCTCGGCAGGCCGCACTTTTCGCCGGTCTTCCCGAAGCTGTTCCTTGCACTACGATCAACAAAGTTTGCGGTTCGGGTTTGCAGTCAGTGATCCTCGCGGCCCGTAGTATCCAAACCGGTGAGAACCAAGTGGTGATCGCTGGCGGCATGGAGAACATGTCGCTCGCTCCACATTTGCTGCCGAACTCACGCAATGGTTTCAAGTTCGGATCATCTGAAATCAAAGACAGCATGCAGTGGGATGGCTTGTGGGATGTGTACACCGATCGTCCGATGGGGAATTGTGCCGAAGAGTGCGTGACGAAGTACGCGATGACTCGTGCCGAACAAGATGCTTTTGCCATTGAATCATTCAAGCGCGCGCAAGCGGCCGTGAAAGACGGCGCCTTTAAAAATGAAATCGTGGCCGTGCCGGTTCCTGCAAAAGGTGGCGCGGTCGACGTGATGGAAGATGAGGGACCCTTCAAAGCCAACTTTGAAAAAATCCCCGGTCTTCGTCCGGCGTTCGATAAGAACGGCACCATCACAGCCGCGAACGCTTCCACCATCAACGACGGAGCAGCGGCCCTCGTTCTGGGCGGTGATGCATTCGCAGCCACGGCGAAATTTAAGATCGTCTCGTGGGCCTCTCATGCGCAGAACCCCACATGGTTCACCACGGCTCCGGTTGGCGCGATTCAAAAGGCGCTTGAGAAAGCGAAGCTCACGACGGAGCAAGTAGACCTCTGGGAAATCAACGAAGCTTTTGCGGCAGTGACGATGGCAGCCATGAAAGAGTTGAAGCTCCCGCATGAGAAAGTGAACACGCTCGGCGGTGCCGTGGCGATCGGTCACCCGATCGGTGCTTCCGGTGCGCGTATCCTTCTCACGCTCACGACAGCGATGGAGCGCAAGGATGCGAAGTACGGCTGTGCTGCCATCTGCATCGGTGGGGGAGAAGCTCTCGCCGTCGTGATTGAGAAGGTTCGCTAATGGCCACCACGCCGGTAACGACACAAGCGAAATCGGGCCTCAGGCAACTGAAGGGCAACGAAGTTTTGTTCAACGATGGCGATCCAGCTGACTCCCTCTACATCATTCAGCGAGGCCAGATCCGACTGTTTAAACCAAAAGGGAAAGGCTTCATCGAGATCGCCGTTTTACGCACCGGTGAAGTGATCGGCGAGATGGCCTTCTTCGACGAAGATGGTTCAGGTCGTAAACGTTCGGCTTCTGCGGCCGCGATGGTTCCGACGGAAATCATCGAAATTTCGTTCGTCGCTTTTGGTAAGACCATGGCGACCTTGAACCCATGGTTCAAGACCATCATCAACACCCTGGCCAACCGTTTGCGCAAAGCCAACTCGCGCTTAAAAGAACTCGAGTCGAACTCTACCGCTCAATACGGTAGCAAAGTCGGTGAGTACGAATTCATGAAACCAAATGAGGTGCTCAAAGTATTGAGTACCTTTTTCTTGGTTTTCAAAACTCACGGAGAGAAACACGAAGCAGGGGTCTCTGTTCATAAGAAGACACTGGACCTCTACGCAGGTGACATTTACAGCATCGCCGAAGCGAAGATGGAGGCGGTGGTTCTGACTCTTAAAGAGCTAGGCTGGCTTGAGATCGCTGACGATGCCGATAAAATGCCTTACCTGTTCGTCATGAGAAATCTCGACCTCCTGCGCTCGCTTTTCATCTTCTACAACACCGAGAAGCAGCTCCCGGACGAGAAGAAGATGCGCATCGGAGCGAACTGTGCCACGTTCCTGGAAAAGATTCTGCAGTATGCGCCGAAGAATCCGCCGAAGGATATTACGAATCTCAAGCCACGGGATGAGTTTGACACCTCTCATCGCTTCACGCAGCACTACAACATCCGTCCGATCCTGGAAGAGTTTAAGACGCGCAACCTGCCGAT
>JAIXOY010000267.1 GCA_027486525.1 Pseudomonadota bacterium | reverse complement strand
TGTGCATTTACTTTTGTCGTCATAGACTTAGCGCTCCGTGGCCGTGGATGTTTTTCTCGTCTGAGGGGATGAAAAGTGACAAGATGAATGGGCACCACAAGGACAACTGCCCATGACTACTGAAGTAAAATTTTATTTCGATTTTCTCTCGCCCTTCTCCTATTTCGCGTGGCGAAGTCTCCCCGCGAGGCTTCCGCCAGACTGCGAGATCAACTTTCTTCCCGTGGCGCTCGGTCCTCTGCTGAATCACTGGGGCATCAAGGGCCCCGGCGAAGTGCAGCCGAAGCGTGAGTTCCTGCTCAAGCAGATGCTGCGCAAATCGGCGCGCGAAGGTTTTCCCTTCACCACACCCAAGACCCATCCCTTCAACTCGCTCTATGCCCTGCGCTTGGCCTTGAAAGAGGTCGCGGGCATTCACCAACCAGCTGTCATCAAAACGCTGTGGTTGGCCGGCTGGCAGAATCGCATCGACATGGGCAACCCCGATGAGCTGCTCGCCGTTTTGCGTGAGGCCGGACTTCCTGCTGAGGAGCTCTACGAAAAAAGTTTCAGCCCAGAAGCGAAGAAAGCACTCAAGAGCAATATCGCCGACGCCATCGGCTACGGCGTTTTCGGTGTTCCCAGTTTTGTCGTCAATGATGAGCTGTTTTGGGGAGAGGACTCTCTCCCGGAGCTCCTCAGCTACATCCAAGGGCGTGATCTCCTCGACCGCCCGAAGCTCCATGAACTGCTCTCGCAAACTCCCCGTGCCGCCGGCCAGTCGCTTTAGGCTCGCCCCAAATTTCTTAGGCTTATGCTGAAGATCTGCGTCTATACCTGAGTTTTTTAGCAGGTTTTCAGGTTTTTCGTCATTCCGACCGATTAGCCTGTTAGGGAGATCTCGTCTTATGAAGCTATTCATTTCGCTTTTTGCGCTCGTGGCATTGTCCACACACGCGGCCGTTGATTGGGCCGATCTCTCAATTCCACTTGATCAAAAAGTTTGGAAGAGCGTCGCCGTCAGCGAGAAGCTGGCACAGCAACCCCTCCTTCGCCTTTACCACCGTAAGCAGAAAGGCCTCGTCGGAAGCGTGCTCAAGGGTCACCCGGAAACGCAACCTAAGCTCGTGCAAGAGACCTGTCAGAAGTCGAAGAGTGCGGAATGGAAAGGCGGCAAACGCCAAGTGTGTGTGCTCCACGAGAAAGACTCCCACCTCGTCCGCTATCTCGAGCCCGTCAAAGGTAAAGTCGTGACACCCGTGCTGGTGTCGTTCACTTTTCCCGCAGGCGTAAACGCTCGCCCCGAATTTGATAAATTTGTCGAAGGGTTGATGAAATGAGAATCCAACAAACACTCTCTTTCCTACTGGCTCTGTGCTTCCTCACAACGGCCGTGGCCCAGGTAGATCCCAAGCCGATTCCCCAGGGCGGCATGGCAGGCGGATACCAGGGTGGTGCCCAGGGTGGCACGGCAGGCGGATACCAGGGTGGTGCGGGCGCACCCTTTGACGACGAAAGTGATTACCCACAGTATCCGCAGCAAGGCGATCAAGGCTATCAAGGCGGTTACGACCGAGGCAGATTGCCGCAAGCGAGCGATCTCAGTTCTCTGCAGTGCTCTTTTAAAACCATCCTCGAACAAGAGGACGAGCGGGTCTTAGGTGGCGTGCTTTCTGCCATTCAAGCACTCGAGGGCACCGACTCTTGTCGACCTCCACAGGGCCAAGACCGCGCGAGCACACTTCTCCAGACGGCCATTTCCAATTATCAAAACGCGAACGGTGGCAACGTGCCTGGCGGTTTCGTTGGCAACATCACCACTTCGTGCTGGAACTACGAACGTCTCTTCAACCAGGAGTACGACTACTTCCTCGCGACCTTCGATCCAGAAAAAAACAGCACCAACGCGGAGAACTTCCGCTCGTGCGCTTCTGCCAAAGACCGTGATGCGGCGGTACTCTGTGCGGCGGGAGAGCTCTCTGAACAAAAGTCTCGCTGGGAGTACTCGTGCGCTCAGGCCTCGGAAGCCACCTCCACCGCTGAAACGATTTCGACACAGATCGAGGCCATGCAGCTTGCCATGCGGACTCTCGAAGAAATGATCAGCAACCCTGGGTGCGTCGACGCCACCGGCGCTGGTCGCGCTGGCTTGATTCAAAACGGATTTCAACTGGCCGCGCGTGCCGCCATGATTGGCATGGATCCTTCCAGCCCCTTCACGGTGCTGGCTTCCGGTGCTGCGAGCCTTATCAGCAAACTCCTCGGTGACCTGTTCACGAGTGAATCGCAAAGTAGGCAGCTGATTAATCGCTCGCAGTTCAACGATCTCGCTTGTATGTACGAAGACATCGAAGCCCGAGCTTTCCGTTGTAATCGGAACGGCATCGAGGCACAACTCAACGCCAACGTGGATGTCGAGCGCAGAATCTGCGCCGATCTCAACGGCTCCTCACTCACCAGCTACCTCAATGGTCTTGAGAGCTTCCTCCCCGCGCTCAGCAACGTGGCCCGTCAATTGAGTTCTGTTACTCCCGAGGGCGCGAATCCACTGACCTCGGATCAAGTCAATGCCATCGCCGCAGAGCTACGCCAAGCTGTGCCCAACGGTGACGGACAGAGCGTCCCGGTGTCCTCACTTCTCGGTGAGGCAGCTGATCGTGTGCTCGCAGGCACAAAGCCGAACATGACCCGTCCTGAGATTGAAGCCTATGTTCGTGAGCATGGACTCACCACCACTCCCGAGGGCTACCGTGAACTTCGTGAAGAACTCACCGCTGCTCACGCTGCGGCCACGTCCCTCAAAGGCTTCGTTGATCAAATTCAGCAGAAAGGAACGGTGCTGCA
The DNA here is from genome assembly GCA_027486525.1 of Pseudomonadota bacterium. GTDB lineage: Bacteria > Bdellovibrionota > Bacteriovoracia > Bacteriovoracales > Bacteriovoracaceae > UBA6144. Next base: position 19,492 of record JAIXOY010000267.1, on the reverse strand, counting down.
GACAGAGTTCGATCTGACCCCTGAGCAACTCAATGAAGTGCGATCCGCCATGCCACAAGGTGGCTTGAATGCGCTCCAAACGGTGCTCTCCGTGGCCCAACGCCAATCATCCGAAGAGTCAGATAAAATCGCGCTCTTCAATGCCCGCCTTGAACAAGGGAAGACCTTGGGTGCAGTGGTGACAGCACAAAATGATCGTCGTGCCATTCTCGCGAATATCCCGCAAGACAACGGCATCATGGAAGGTTACCGCAAAGGCCTCCAGGTCATGATGGAGAAACGCTTTGAAGACGAGATGAAGCGTCTCGTCGAGCAGGCCAAGGTTGACCAGCGTAACTTCGATCACGCCAACACGACGCTAATCCGCAAACAAAATATTGTGACGGAAACTCTCTACCCGATGGTGCGCATGTGTAACCAACTTCGCACACAGGCCATCAGTATGGGAGACAATCCACAGCCGGATCGTCTCCCCCGCGCCTGCAACAACTTCATCTGCTCAGATAACGGCATGCTGGGGACGTTTAAGTATGAGATGGAACGGGCCGGCAATCTCGCCCGCACCGGCATGAACGCTCAAGGCCGCTGCTCGACGGTCGACTGCAACGGCTTCTACTCACAGTTTATTTGTAAGGAACGCAGTAAGATCGATACGATCCGCAACAACCTCCAGGGTGAGTTTGAGCGCACCGGCACGATCTGCGGTCGTCCATTTGGGTCGATCAGATTTGATTAAGGACCAATGAAATTGGTGATGGCGTCTAATCCGCCAGAAATCAAATCAATGATGTTTTGCTGTTGCAAGGGCGAAATCGCCGCGTTGTTGTCACAGGGCACCTGGTTTCCTAGGGCCGTAAGACTCGAGGACCAGTCTAAGATCGATTCATTTTGCAGCAAAACGTCTTTCCTCATCTGCTTGCACCAAACCACATCTAAGTCGGTATCCATGCAGGGGCCTACCCAGTCCACGGCGACCGAGCGGCCGGTGCCGGCCTGCCAGTAGATGCTACTTCCGCGATCGGTGCCACTTTCCCAGTAGGCCTTGCTGCCCGGCCCCGTGCAGTTCGTGTAGTAGAGCTTCATCCCGGGTCGATAGCCATACGGGTGGCCACACATCTGAACCGTGCTCATCCCGTTGAAGGGCGTGATCACGGTGTTCCAATAATTTTTTGAGCCCGGACCGAAGCCCTTTTCCCAGTTGGCCTTAGTGCCCGGTAAAAGCACAGTGGGATTCGCAGGATCATAGGTACAGCTGTCCCAGTAGAGTTTGCTGCCCTTGCCGACACCGTTGCTGCAAAGGTTCGTGGTGTTGGGAAGATACTTGTTTTGCCAGAATGAGAGGCTGCCCGGACCGTAGGTCTTGAGCCAATACACCCGCGATCCCCACGCCTGGCTGGAAATGATCACGAGGAGACAAATTGTTAAAAGTTTGGACGCTTTCATACTTCCCCAACTCATTATAGCTCGCCTGGGCCTTATCTCTACCTTAACTTGCACACCCTGTGCCGGCCCTTAAGTCTGAGATATCTTTGTCTCATCTGACGCGAATAGGCGGAAACTTTGTCCGCATTGAGAGTGGGAAAGCCCCTTTCTTCATGCCAAAATGCCTCTATGGCCCACTTTCAAACGACCCTCGTCGACCAGCTCATCAAAACCATTTCCGAGACCAACGGACTTTCCCTCGCGGACACCCTCGAATTGGCGGTCATGAGCCAGAGCACGGATGAAAGCCCGCTGGTGCGTAAGACTCTCGTGGAATTCCGTCGCCTCCTGGCCGGCTACCGCGAAGACGAAGTCGACATCAAAACACTGATGCAGCATCCGGTGGCCGCGGCCCTGGGTACTTTTTTCAAGCGGTTTCCGAAGCCCTACATCGAAGAGCACATCCATCTCACCGGCTCGCTCACGGCAGATTTCATTCACCCCCACCTGATGGTCTTGTTGCACGGTCCCCACGGAGATCTCTATCGCGAGAAGATCGAAAAAATCTGGGGCCCCGGAAGTGCCGACATCAAAACGATTGCGGACGTCGACCGATTGATTCGGCTGAAAGACGAGGAATTCTTTGATCGCTACTTGAAGATTCTCCTGCTCCCCAAGCTGATCCTGACTTCGCGGGACATGCACCGCAAGGCCGCCTACCACATGGCCAGTGAGCTTCATCAAAAATACAACGTGGGCATGCTGCGCTTGAAGTTCACGCTTTCGCGCGCCTCCTCGGACGCGGATGAAAACATTCCGGGCCTCGAGAATCTCACGGAAGAAGATGTGGTCTTGGGTCTTTTTGAGGGCTTCATGCAGTACCGCCGGGAAGTGCCGGAGTTTAACTTCATCCTCAGCCCGTGCTTCCGTAAAGAAGCCGACTTCTGGGACGGAAAAAGATTTGCCTCGAAGAAAGACCATTTCCTGCATCAGTGCGACCAGATCCTGTCCATGATCGACAAGTACCCGGAGCTCTCGAAGTACCTCTGCGAAGTCGACACGGTCGGCAATGAGCGCGACCTCTACCGCAAGGGACACTTCATGGAGATGCAGCAGGGCTTCCGGAAATTGCACTACAAAGGTTTCCGCATCCGTTCCCACCATGGCGAAACGTGGCACACCCTTCGTCGCGGAGTTCAGGCGGTGGATAACGCTCTCAACATCTGGCACATCGATACCCTCGAGCACGGACTCTCGCTCGGGATCAATCCGAATTTCTACTATCATTCACTCTACCTGCGCCTGGTGGCGGCCAACGAAGAAGGCCAGAGCATTGCCGCTGGCACCCCCGAGTACAAAGAACTCTCCGAGATGGAATGGCGCGAACACGAAAACGTCAGAGAAAAACTTTTCGCCGGCAAGCCACTCTCCTCAGAAGAAAAGAAGATCTTCGTGAAAGTGAAGTTCCACACCGCTCGCGAAGTCGAGCACTACCAGCACGACGTCTTGAATCGGATGATCAACAAGAACGTGTCCCTGATCGCACTCCCCTCGTCGAACAATAAGCTCACCACCTGCTTCCCCGACTACAAGGACCATCCGTTTTCGTGGTGGGAGAAGAAGGGCGTGCGTCTCGGGATTGGCACCGATAACTACGTCACGCTCAACACCGACTACATCCAGGAATTGTTGATCTTACTTTTCACTGATGCAGAAAATCTGAAGATCACGAAGTTGCTCATGGTGGCCACCGGCGAAACACGCCGGCCTTATCTGTCGCAGCTCTTGTGGAAAATGCGCGAAACGAAGCACGCTTAGTCTAAAGAGAACTCTTTGAGGAGTTTCTGCGCCACTGGATTAAGCATCTTGCGCTTCGGGCCCACAAGCCAAAGTTCGAGTGACACCGGCAACGCACCGAGGACGATGAGTTCTTTTTGTTTCACCCAATGAGAAACAGAGCCTTCGGTGAGGAAGGTGATGCCTTTCCCGGCGGCAGCGAGATTTTTCAGGAGAATGTTCTCGTCCGTCTCGAGCACCATGTTCAGGGGAATCGACTGCTCATGGAAGAAGCGCTCTACTTCGTGTCGCGGCCGACTCAGAGGAGACTGCAGCAGCGCCGGTTGATTTCCGAGTGAGAGCGGGAAACCTTTTTTGAGGTGAGCAAAGCTCGGAGCAGCGACGGCATACAGCGGAGCATGCAGCACGCGACGCTGGAACAGGATCGACTTGTCTTTCACATGCGGCGGTTCAAGCAGCAGCAACAAATCTAAGCGATGTTCTACCAGGTCTTGCACTAAACTTTCGGCGGCACCGTGGGTGACGGCCGGGGCCGTGCCCGGGATGTCCAGCGCGTGCTTGAGAAGTTCGGTGGCCCCGTAGTGCGGAACACCTTCTTCGATCCCGATCTGGATGCGCGTGACAGTGGCTTCTTTGCCATCCGACAACGTGTCGAGCATTTCGTTACCGAGGGAGAAGATCTGGCGAGCGTAATCCAAGGCAAGCTGGCCCGCTTCCGTCAGGACGAGTTTTTTCTGCTTCCGTTCAAAGAGTGGCTGTTCGAGACGATCTTCCAAAAGCTTGAGCTGCATGGAAAGCGCGCTCTGGCCCACACGTAAAATCTCCGAGGCCTTCGCGAGAGACCCCGTCTCGGCGATGACTTTGAAATACAAAAGGTGGTGGTAGTTAAGCCAGTTCTGCATGGTTACTCAAGTCCGTCGACGCGTGGAAGCGCCGACGTGAAGAAGCCATCGACAGCGATGCGACCGTCTTTGAGGGTGATCTGCTCCATGCGCGGAGGCAGGGCCGTGACAAAAATCTTGAGAGTATCGAAGAACTTATCGTTGCGTTGCGGGCGCGGAAGATCACGCTCGAAGTTCAGGTTCGCAAAGAACTCGATCTCACGCACATCGGCGACGCTGGCACGTGCGAGGGCGCGATGAAAGCGAACGGCGACGGGATAGAGCGAAGTGCGTGATTCAGTGTCCGTCGTCGGTGCACCGATTTTCAAAGAAACCAAATCGCCGCTGCGAATGATGGAACCAATCCCAGGCGGGAGATTTTCAGCACGAATCAACACTTGAAAATCGGCCAGCTCTTCAACGGTACGAGCCACCAGCGTTTGATTGGTAGAATCACGATACGTAACTCGCTCGGCCACAGGAGAGCCCGACACCATCCCCACACAGATCATGCCATCCACGTCTGCAAACCGTGAGCGCACTTGAATATCAGCGAATTTTTTCCAAACAAGAGAAGCATGAGTTTGCTCGAGGGGATGAGATCCGCAAGCCACCATCGATGCATGAGCTGAAAACGTAACGAATAAGGATAAAATCCATAAGCGCATGTGTGTCTCCTTGTGCCTAAAGCGTAGCTTTAAGCTCACGACACTGGCCATTATTTCAGTGAGGCCAACAGATTTTCTACAGCTTGCGCCACTGGTAGGTGGCCCGTTTGCACCAATTTTTTGACACGTTCGAGCTCAGGAGCACTGACTTTCGTTGTAAACCAATCTTGCAGTGCTTCTGAAATGGCCTCTTCGAGCCAGTGAAGACGCTGTGACGAGCGCTTGTCCTCAAGCCCAAGCCCCAGATGTGCGTAGTACTTCCCGACTGCATCCCAGATCTCCGGCAGGCCTGTTTTTTCCACAGCGCTGCACGCGAGCACCGGGGGATGCCAACTTTCCTGACGAAGAATATGCAGCGCCTGTTGATAGTGGTGACAGGCCTGCGCAGCCGCATTTTTCTGCGAGCCATCGGCTTTCGTCACGACCACCATATCTACCAGTTCGAGAATCCCACGCTTGATTCCTTGTAGATCATCTCCGGCACCTGGCTGCAAGAGCATGACGAAACAATCTACCAACCGTGCGACCGCCGTTTCACTCTGTCCCACGCCAACGGTTTCAACCAAAATGACGTCAAAACCAAAAGCTTCGCACAACAAAATGGCTTCGCGTGTGCGACGAGCGACACCACCCAGTGTTCCGCCGCTCGGACTGGGACGAATGAAGGCTTTCGGATCCCTCGCGAGAATTTCCATGCGGGTTTTGTCACCCAGGATGCTGCCACCGGAAACTTGGCTGGTGGGATCAACGGCTAACACAGCAACACGTAGCCCTTGAGCGGTGAGCATGGTGCCGAAGGATTCAATGAAGGTCGACTTCCCTACCCCTGGTGTTCCGGAAACACCGATGCGCTTGGTCGCTTTCGTCGTCTTGAGAGCGCTCAGAAGTGATTGCGACAGCGCCCTGTGTTCCGGCAGCGTCGACTCCACAAGTGTGATCGCACGCGCCAGCGCATTCTTATCCTGCGCTTTAAAGCCCGCGACGAATTGCTCTACCGTCTTCATGGCTTAATCTTTTTCAAGAGCTCGCGGGCCGCATCCGCAATCACTGTGCCCGGTCCGAAGATTCCGGCCACTCCCAATGTCTCAAGCGCGGGATAATCTTGCGGCGGTATCACACCACCGACAACGACCAGAATGTCTTCGCGGTGACGATCCTTGAGGGCCTTCAACAACGCCGGCACCAGAGTTAGGTGCCCTGCTGCGAGTGAACTCACGCCTACGACATGCACATCGTTCTCGGCCGCTTGGTCAGCGACTTCTTCGGGAGTTTGAAACAGTGGCCCGACGTCCACATCAAAACCTAGATCGGCGAACGCCGTCGCAATCACTTTCTGACCACGGTCGTGACCATCCTGGCCCATCTTCGCGACGAGAATCCGTGGGCGACGACCGTTCTTCGCGACAAAATCCTGCATGCTTTTCTTGATGTCACTCACGTCTTGTCTCCCTTGCTCCATTTCTCGCAGATAGACCCCTTGGATGGTTTGCACATCCGCGCGGTGACGACCGAACACACTCTCCATGGCATCGCTCATCTCACCCACCGTTGCCCGCGCGCGCGCGGCCTGAATGGCGAGCTCCAGGAGATTGGCATTTCCTTTGGCACCTTCCGTCAGTGCCGACAGCGCCGCTGCGACGGCTTTCGGATCACGCTCGCTCTTGAGCTTCTTCAAACGGGCGATCTGCGATCCACGAACGGCGTTGTTGTCCACTTTCAACACAGGAATCTCTTCCTTGAATGGATTCTTAAAGGTGTTCACGCCGATGACGGCCTGCGTGCCTGAATCAATCCGCGCCTGCGTGCGGGCCGCTGCTTCCTCGATTCGACGCTTCGGGAGACCCGAAGCTATCGCAGACGCCATGCCGCCCATTTTTTCGACTTCTTGCAAGTGCTCCCAAGCGCGCGCGGCGAGCTCTTGCGTGAGCGTTTCTACGTAGTGGGAGCCGCCCCACGGATCGATGGAGTGGCAGGTGTCGGTCTCTTGCTGAATGTAGAGCTGGGTATTGCGAGCGATCCGCGCACTTTCAGGAGTGGGCAGCGCTAAGGCCTCATCCAGCGAGTTGGTGTGCAGTGATTGTGTATGGCCATGGGCCGCGGCGAGCGCTTCCACGTGCGTGCGCACGACGTTGTTCCAGATGTCTTGCGCGGTTAAACTCCAGCCAGAGGTTTGGCAGTGTGTGCGCAAAGCGCCGGACTTGGGATTCTTCGGGCCAAAATCATTCACGAGCTTTGACCACAGCACGCGGGCCGCGCGCATTTTTGCGATCTCCATGAAGTAGTTCATGCCGATCGCCCAGAAGAACGACAGGCGTGGAGCGAAGGCATCCACCGCCAGTCCGCTCTTCACGCCTTGGCGCAGATACTCCACGCCATCGGCGAGCGTGTACGCCAGCTCGAGGTCCGCGGTCGCTCCCGCTTCTTGCATGTGGTAACCCGAAATGGAAATCGAGTTGAACTTCGGCATGTGAGTCGCGGTGTAAGAAAAGATATCGCCGATGATGCGCATGGAAGGCGCCGGCGGATAGATATACGTATTTCTGACCATGAACTCTTTCAAAATATCGTTTTGAATGGTGCCCGTGAGTTTGTCTTGCGAGACGCCCTGCTCTTCCGCCGCGACCACGTACAACGCCAAAACGGGAATCACCGCGCCGTTCATGGTCATGGACACGCTCATCTTATCCAGCGGGATGCCGGAGAAAAGAACCTGCATATCAAGAATGGAATCAATGGCCACTCCGGCCATGCCCACATCACCGGCGACACGCGGATGATCCGAATCATACCCACGGTGAGTGGCGAGATCGAAGGCGATCGACAAACCCATTTGCCCTTTGGCGAGATTGGCGCGATAGAAGCGGTTGGAATCTTCGGCGGTGGAGAATCCGGCGTACTGGCGGATGGTCCACGGTTTTGACGTGTACATCGACGCATAGGGCCCGCGCAAAAATGGCGCGAGACCTGGATAAGTTTGGGTCAGAGCGTGATTCGGAACATCACCGGCACCATAGTGCGAGCGCAACGTAATCCCTTCCGGAGTCAGTCGTGCGAGTTCTGAGTTAAGCGACGGGCTTTTAGGCCACGTTAAAGGTGTTTTAGTGAAGTCCGGAGTTTTCATGCGCGCCCCTTCCACCAAAGCACCAACGCTTCAAGTGTCACCAACACATCTTGGCCGGCAAAAAGATTGAGGCAACCGGGCACGGTGGTTTTTCCCGCGAGGTAGCAGCGCTCACCCACCGCTGTGAGTTGTGCGTGGTCTTCATCGCTTGAAACCCACGCCGTAACGGGGGCTTTTTGTGAGATGAGCCAGGCGTTGGCATCACTCACAGACAATCCCGCCCCACTGTCCACGACTTCTAGACCTAAGAGTTCAAAATAATTTTTTGTGAAATTAAAGCGCGCCTGCAGGGCTGCGTAGTCACCGATCACGGCGATCGCCACGCGGGGTTTGTTCGTGAGTCCGAGGCGCAGTTCTTCAAAATCTCGCGCTAAGCGCACATGATCAGCTTTCATCCAGCGCGGATGAATCTGAACCGCCTCACTCGCCTCCGGAAAATCATTCACCCCAGTCTGCACAAGACGGCGATGACGGAAGCGCTTTTGCACGTCTTCCCAGCGCTGATCCATTTCGACGCCGAGATGAGTCTCACGCTCGCTGGCCGGGAGGGCCATCAAGCGTTGCATGACCTTCCAGGCTTCTTCACCCAGACTATGCGTGAGTTGCTCCAGGGTGTAGCCACCGGCGGCCGGATCGGCCACTTCCCCGAGGAACGATTCGTTCTGCAGCACTAGCTGAGTCGTAAGTCCCAAACGCTGCGCGCGGTCCCGTTCAAGCTTCGGAAGAGAGGCAATCAAATCGAAGGGCAACGACTCCACCACTCCCGCGCCGGCGATGTAGCCTGCGGCAACCGTCGTGGCGTTGCGGAGAACATTGTTACTGTAATCAAGGGCGGTGAACTCGCGCCAATTCGCGCGCGCCATCCAGGTCACGCGACTCAAAAGATCGACACAGCCCATCTCCCGGAAAGCTGCTTCCGTGATGGCCTTGAGTGCACGCTTTTTTGCAATCGACTTAAAGAGCTCGCTATCCAGCGTGACCCCCACAGCTATGGATTCACCTTGGTGAGACTGCGCCCAACCAATCAGGTGCGAAAGCAGCAGGCCAAGTTCATGAGCGGCGTGCCCGCCTCGAGCGACGACTTCATGCGCTCCGAGAACACGAAAAGCTTTTTGCGGGAGCAAGGCCGTGTCGTGACAGACCCACAGTCGGGCTTCGCAAACCTGCAAAGCTTCGCCGGCATGAGTGAGCTCTTTCACTAAGCGCGCATCATCCCAGCCGAGAAGAAACGGATCGAGAATAAAGTCCCAGACTCCACGCTTGACGAGTTCCGGTAACTGGCCCCAGTTTACATCTTCTTCGCGGGTCCACGTGTAAGAGAGGGCCGCACGGCGAAAACTTGGATCAAACCAAGCATTGGCGTGCGTCGCCAAAGTGGCGCGCTGCCCACCTTCGGGAAGTGGACGTGAGAGAAACCGGCCGAGCTCCTCAGTTTTTAGTTCTTTCTTAACAACTGCTTCCCAGTCTTGCTGGGTAGAGCTGAATTTCGACAACCATTCCATAAAGCTTATGCTAGCAAAAAACCGTCAGGCCCGTCCCCTGGAAAGGGTGTAGAATCGAGCCGGGAGAATGGATGGCTTTAACGCTTTTGGTTGAAAATAACCCCAAAATGATTGAGATCTACCTCATAAACTTGGCCACTTATGTGGGCCTTGAGGTGATCGTCGCTAAAAACAAAACAGAGGGCCTGTCCCTGCTCGCAGGACAGCCGATTGATTTGATCATTTGTCGCGCAAAAATCGGCTCAGACGAAGTGGCCCTGGCCATCGGTGAAGCGCTCACCAGCAAGGCCCTCTCCACACCACTCTTCATCATCGGCCATGGGCTTTATCCGGCCATGGCCCACGGCACTCTCCCTAACGGACTCGATCTTCGCGGTGTGATTAAAGGTGCCGCTAGTGCACTGGGCATCACCGCTCAGCAGATGGTGGATAAAAAAGTTGAAGACGACTTCCCCGTGCCGGCCCGCTACTTCGAGTGGATCAACTATCCGGTGTGCGATCTTTTTTCCAAAGACGGGAAGCGGCTTTGCGCTGCTCTAGAAAAACTCGATCGCTCTCTCTGGAAAACCGATTATTTCCTTTATGTGAGTAAACTCGATCGACTGAAAATTGTGGATCAAGTCACCGCTGAGCTAGTCGGACGACTAGAGGACAAAGAGCTCAACCCTGACGAAAGCATCCAGGCCGGCACCTCTAACTATGGATTACTTTCGCACAAGCTCATGAGCCTAGGGCTTAACGAAGAGACCATCGCACTCGCGCAAAAAAGTATGGTGTCCCTTCGTCGCCATGTGAAGGCCTATCCGAAGTTAGGACATCTTCTTCAGCGCATGCTCAATAACCAGGCCGGTTATCTCTATCGCCACACCCAGGTCGTGACCTACATCAGCTTGCATATCGTGCGAAACATTGACTGGGGAACGCCCGAACAAGAAGACAAGATCGCCTTCATTTCCTTCTTTCACGACATCGCGCTTGAGACAGATTCCCAGGCCGTGGTTCAAAGCAAAGAAGAGCTGCGAACCAGCAAGATGCCCATCCGCGAGAAAACCTTGGTGGAGAAGCATGCCCAGGTCGCGGCGGAGCTGGTTCACAAGTACCCCCATGCTCCCATGGGGGCCGACCAAATCATCCGGCAACACCACGGCATGCTCAATGGAATCGGATTTTCCGACCATTTTGGTGCGAATCTCTCACCCATGGCGATAGTTTTTGTTGTGGCAGAAGAGTTCACTCGCCTCATCCTAAATAAGGAACATGGACCCATTAACGGAAAAGAGCTGGTGCGAGAGCTGCGCGAAACCTTTCCGACCTCTCGCTTTCAAAAGATCATCGATTCTCTCGAACAAGTTGCTTTCTAAATCTCTGTTTAGGCCACGCTTATGTTAGGCCCACCCCAGTACCGACCGAAATAGCCAGTATGAACGATCAACGCTGCCTGATCTGCAAGTATCTAGGCGACCATTCTCACAAAGAACTTTCTAAAGACCGCATCTACCGCGAACGGGGAACGGATCTGATGGTGCCCCTGTGCTATGGCCACTCATGGGAACTGTTCCGTTCGGGCCAGCGTAAATTTTTGGCGAAGTACCGCGAAAACTTCATGATGTTCTTCGGCACCGAAACGGAAACGGACCTGATCGACTACGTTAAGGGTAAGTCGAAGAATTCTTTCGATCGCTGGGCGGCCTAGGCTAAGGCAGCGATGTACGCGACCCACGCATCACAGTTTTCACCGATCTCGGACGGCGTGTAGATGCCGTTACCGCCGCCCTTGTTGTCATCGCCTTCCCAGAAAGCAATCGAACGAGAGAAACCGGCCTCGAGGAGAATTTCGCGCAATTCGGCGATGGTCCACAGACGCCAATCATAGGTGAAGACGTTTTCGTGCTTCTTCCCTTGAGCGTCGCGGAAGTGAATCGCAAACGTACATTCGGCGGTGATGGGATTGAAGCTCTGACACTCCCAGTAGTACGTGAGGTCTTTCATTTTTCGTTTGTCGGTGACGATCTTCTGGCTTTCGGGGCCGCCGAACAAGTCCATGAAGAACATGCCCTGCTTTCCAAGTCCCTGCCGGACCTTTTTGAAATAGCTCAAAAGCTGCGGCCGAGTCTTGAAGATGAAATACGAAAAATTAAAGGCGCAGATCACATCACTGGTGGTGACCGGCTTGTCCAGCACGTTACCTTCCACGTAGGTCATGCGCTTGCGGGCCGCAGGACTCAGCTTGCTCCAATGGCGCTCCTTCCCCATGGCGATAGGTTCTGGATCTAGATCTACTCCGTAGGCTTCATTGTTTGAGCTGCGCGCGACCCACGAGCAAGAGATCGCGCCGGTGCCGCAGAAGTCCTCGCGCAAAGATTGCGGGTACCGTCCGTGGAGCTTCTTGAACCAGGTGCGCATGAAGTCGACTTCCGTGTCGGGGGTCTGCACCGCGCGCTCGTACCAGTCGTATTTTGTCTTAAGATCAAGATCACTCTTCATCGCCTAACTCCCGCTCAACATAAACTCGCAGTGGGTGTTTATCACCCACATAACGCCGAAGTAACTTTAGCAAAGTTTTCTTGTCACTACGACGCAAATCCCACCGCATTTGTCCGAGACTCTGCCGACTGTGGTTTTCTAAATCAAGGCCCGGAACAGGCCCCTCAACATAAACAACGCGCCCGATCTGTTCCCAGCGAATCTTCTCGCGGTTGTTCTCTTCCACATTCTTCACGCGTAAGCGCAAAGGAACGTCGACGCCCTCGAACCCCACCACGAAGTGATACCGCGTCGTCTGCAGCGGAGGGAAGAAGAAGATCAAACCCGCACTGATCAATTCCGCAAACCGAAAGATGCTGGCGGCCGTGCCAATTGAATCGGCCAAGATCGCACCCACGATGTTGAAGTCACCTGCGTTTCCAAGAAGGGTTTTCTGCATGTAGGGGAAGAGCTGACCGTACTTGATGGCAACCGGAATCAAGCACAAGACCAATTTATCGAAGCGCGGCTCTTTGCGATCGAACTCGTAGAGACGAGTCATCGCGAGAACCTTCTCCTCATTCGTGAGCTTCGCCAGTCCCGCGATCCGTGGATCATCGGCCTGCTTCTTTTTAAACTTCGCCTCCGCCTTGTGGGCGTTCAGCTTAGCGGTAGATGCGTCTTGAGTGGGATTCACAGCAGGCGCATCAGGCAGCTCCTCAAGGGAGATGCCTGATGGGGCTTTGTTCGGGGGGTCTTGCTGGTCCATGGCCAGGACTTAGAGCATGTCCTTGATGATCAGCATGGATTCTTCGATGACGGGGTCCACACGCATCGTCTTGGTGTACTCTTCGAACTTCTCCTGGGCCACTTTCTCTTTGAGGCTATCCATCGATTTCACCGTCAAAGCTTTTGATTCTTCTTCTTTCTCCAAAGCTTCCGAGCGTTCTTTCACTTCTTTACGATCTTTCAAGAAGCCATCCATCGTCAGGTCTTTAATGGTCAACTTGCGACGCTGGTCATACCACGTGACCGTTTCTTGAATGCGCTGGAAGCGAGGATTCTTCTTCACGCGGGTCTGCGACTCCGTCATGACTTTTTTCTTGTTGAAGCTGGCTTTCCACGGAGTGAAAGGAACGGCCTTTACCTTGGCCCATGGGATGGAGTGCTTGAGGAACTGCTCACCACTCTCCAGGTGCGCGTAGGGATCCGGCAAGATGATGTCGGGAGTCACACCTTTGTACTGCGTTGAACCACCGTTCACACGGAAGAACTTTTGAATGGTGATCTTCAACGCACCCAACGGCGAGTAGGCCTTCGCCATCGGTGCGACGTAGTTATCGAGATCGACGACGAGCTGAACGGTGCCCTTACCGTGTGAGAACTCACCGCCCACCACAATAGCGCGACCGTAGTCTTGCAAAGCAGCTGCAACGATCTCTGAAGCAGAGGCAGAGAAACGGTTGATCAACACGACCATCGGCTTATCAAATTCAATGGTCGGGTCTTGGTCAGCAAGAATTTCCACTGAACCCGTTGAAGCTTTCACTTGAACGATCGGGCCCTTCTCAATGAAGAGACCAGAGATCATCCGAGCGTCTTCCAAAGCACCGCCGCCGTTGTTCCGAAGGTCCAAGATCAAACCTTGGATGTTTTCTTTTTTCATGCGAACGAGTTCTTTGCGGACGTCGTCGGTGCAGTTACGGCCGAGGCGATCGTTGAAGTCGCGGTAGAACTTCGGCACGTTGATGTAGCCGACTTTCGTCTTGGTGGTATCAAGTTCGAGGATCGTGCCTTTTACGTAGGACTCTTCGATCTCAACCACATCACGCACGATGGGCACGGTCTTGATGAGACCATTGGGCTTCTTCACTGTGAGGCGAACTTCGCTGCCTTTTTTACCGCGGATGAGCTTCACAGCATCCCGCAACGGCATGTCGACCACATCCACGGGCTCTTCACGGCCCTGGGCTACTTTCAAGATCGTATCTTCCGAATCGAGTTCTTTCGTTTTCCAAGACGCCGAACCAGGAACGATGCGCTCGACTTTGATGTAGGACCCTTCTTCCCGAAGGATCGCGCCGATGCCTTCCAGCTTGCCCGACATGTCGATGTCGAAGTCTTCCTTCTCTTCCGGCACCAGGTAGTTGGTGTGGGGATCGTAAACGCGCGCGATGGCGTTGTAGAACTTATCCAGCTTGTCGCTCGCCTTCTCATCGCGCAAGCGCTGGAGGATTTTCTTAAAGCTTTCTGCTGTTTTCGCACGGGCTTTAGCCTCGAGTGCCACGTCGTTCAATTTTTTCAGGTCCTCGCCATCGGCGGAGCTTTTCTTTTTCTTCTTGCCCACTTTCTTGTCTTCTTCCGCTTTCTTCGCTGGATCCTGGTCGCGCTCTTCTTTCAGGTCCGCGAGGCGGCCCATGACGTCGTACTTCAAAGAACGTTCCCACAAGGCACGAAGTTCTTTTTCGTCCTTCGAAAACTTCCGTTTCTCCGGATCCGTTTCGAGCGTTTCTTTCTTCTTGAAATCAAGGGGCTTCGCCAGAATCTCCGTGATCCAGCCTTCCACCTGTGGCAAACGCTTATTGATCAGTTTTGAGGTCGCTTCCAGGATCGCCAGACGACCACTCACCAGTTCATCGTCCATCTTGTCTGCAAACGCACTGAGTGTTTTCACGTCGGCGTCGGTGAAGAACTGCTTGCCGTAATCTACGCGTTCTAAATAAAGCTTGAAGGCTTCTTTCGAAAGATCGTCGTTCACGGTCTTGTTGGCGAGGTGCAAGTTTTCGAGGGCGCCTTTGAGAATATTTCCCAGCACCATTTCGCGTGTGTAGTTCGGGTTTTTGTTTGTGAGTGATCCCGACGCACTTTGCTCATCCCGCTCGCTTGAGAAAAGACCTTGCGCCAAAATTGCGGGAGAGAACGTGAGCATAAAAAGAACGGGGAGAAATTTCATAGGTCCTCATAAGAGAAGTAAGATGATTCGATCTATTGTCCCTCCCGTGAGAGGGCGGTGCAAGGAGAATTGAGCGCGTGTGAGATTTGCCTCAGGGACGGGCGATCTTCTTCATCTCATCGAACAGAGTGCGGATTGCTTGATTTTTTTGCTCATTCTTAGGGCAAGCGCGTTGATCTTCTCCGCGTAGCACTAATTTCCAATCGGCGTCGCAGCCCTTCGGGTCGGCCGGCAACTCGTACTGAACTTTCAAAAACACAGCAGAATACTTTTGATCGATCTCTTCTGCTTTCGTGCGACCAATTTTGTTTTTGCGCGATCCGTCTTCATCGGTAAAAACCAAAAAGTAATCACCGGCCGAAGTGCGCTCAAGTTCGATCTTCTCTTCGTCATCGAGCTGCTCAACTAGCAGCAGGGGCTTTCCGCCACGCAGATCACTATTGTTCTCAGGTTGCTCTTGCTCGAAGGCAAAAGAGGAACTCATCAGCAAGCTCAGCACGGTCAGAAGAATGATTTGCACAGTGGCCTCCAGGTGCGTTTATTATCACTGGTTTTTCTTTGCTTTTCCAGGACATCCTCAGGCAACCTAGTTTTCCATGGACAGCTATAAACTCGCCCGCACCGCCCTCTTTCGTCTTCCCCCTGAGACGGCCCATGACCTGACACTCAAGCTCTCAGCAACTCTCCCGCAATTGGCGGCCCCCTGGCAGCGCCCATACGACCCAAGACTCAGTTGCACAGTGGGTAAAACCGACTGGAAGACTCCGGTAGGCCTCGCAGCTGGCCTAGACAAAAACGCTGTCGCCCTCGATTTTTTTCATCGCCTGGGCTTTGGGGCGATGGAGTGCGGCACCATCACGCCGCGCGCCCAACTGGGTAATCCCAAGCCACGCATGTTTCGCTATTCGGAAGAATTCTCACTGCGCAACTCCATGGGGTTTCCCAACTTCGGTATGGAAGCCTGTGCTGCACGCTTACGAAATCGCCCGGCGGATTTTCCTGTTGGTGTGAATATCGGCAAGTCCAAAGAGGCCACCCCTTCTCAGGCCCTCGAAGAATACGGTGCTCTCTATGAAAAACTCGCCCCACTGGCAGACTGGGTGGTGGTGAACATCTCTTCGCCCAACACGCCGGGCCTGCGCGACCTGCAGCAAGAAGGCTGGCTGAAAGACCTCTTCAACGTACTTAATCCTTTGCGCCAAAAACATGGCAAAGAAATTTTTGTCAAACTCGCCCCGGATCTCGATGACCAGGTCCTGCGCGATCTCACCACCACACTGGCGGATCTTGGTGCTGACGGCCTCGTTGCGACGAACACCACGCACATTCCCGAACGCGGAGTCGGTGGTGTTTCAGGCCGACTCTTGCGTGTGAAGGGCCATCAAAAGCGCCGCGTGGTTTTAGAAGTCGCCCGGGATCGCAAACTTCCGCTCGTCGGAGTGGGTGGCTTTGAAGACATGAACGATGTGTGGGCGTGGTGGGCGGCCGGTGGCGATGCTTTCCAAATCTACACGGCCTTCGTCTACCAAGGGCCAGAACTCTTGCGTCGTTTTGAAAATGCCACGCACGCTTTCATCACCCGCGCCAAACTTCCGGACCTCAAAACATTCCTGAAGCTCTCGCCACTCGAGCGACAAAAACTCATCGGCGCATTCGGTCGCTAGCCGCGATACTCGGCTTTACGGTTGATGTTTTGTTCCATGTGCTCGATGACCATACTGGCAATATCCAATTCCGTGGTGCGCTCGATCCCTTGCAGTCCCGGCGATGAATTCACTTCAATGATGAGCGGCCCATCCTTCGAGCGCAACAAATCTACGCCGGCAAACGACAGCCCAAGCGCCTTGGCAGCTTTGATCGCCATGTCCTGTTCGGCATGCGTGAGTTTCACGGGCTCCGCCGTGCCACCGCGATGAAGATTGGCGCGGAACTCGCCTTCCTTCGCCACGCGCTTCATGCTCGCCACAACTTTATCACCGACAACCAGCGCACGAATGTCGCAGCCATTTGACTCCGGAATAAATTGTTGCACCAGAAAGTGCGCGTCCATCTGCGCCAGACCATCGATCACCGACTCCGCACCTTTCGAGGTGTCAGCAAGAATCACACCTTTGCCTTGCGTGCCTTCGATCAACTTAATCACACACGGCGCGCCGCCCACCATCTCGATCAACTTCGCCGACATCTTCGTGGAGTGAGCGAAACCTGTCACCGGAAGACCGATGCCGGAGCGAGAGAGGATTTGCAAGCAGCGAAGTTTATCGCGTGAACGCGTGATCGACGTTGATTCATTGAGCGAGTACGTCCCCATCATCTCAAACTGACGGAGAATGGCCGTACCATAGAATGTCACCGAAGCGCCGATGCGCGGAATGATGGCATCCACATCGTTCAACGCTTCATCACGGTAGTGCACCATCGGATTCGACGACGTGATGTTCATGAAACAACGAAGCGGATTGACGACTCGAACGAGGTGACCGCGCTTGCGTGCGGCCTGGACGAGGCGATGAGTGGAATAGATCCGTGGGTTGCGTGAGAGGATGACGATTTTCATCCCCCCATTCTACCCACGGTTTTTAAATCTACGAGCGAGTAATCTTGGTGGCTTCGTAGCCAGCTTCTTGCACCGCTTTCTTTATTTCTGTATCGCTCAGCTCGCCTTTCGTCTCAAAAGTGGCTTTTTTAGCCGCAGCATCAACTTTCACATTGGTGCATTTGCCGGTCTTGTTCAGCATCTCAGTGACTTTGCCTTCGCACATACCGCAGGTCATACCCTTGATATCGACGTTAACCTTGGCCGCGAACACGCTGAAAGACATGAGGGCCGCTATCGTGAAAACAAGTACTTTACTCATAGTTTCTCCATAAAATTTGTTGTAGATGAGAATCATTTTCATTTCGCTGGACGGATACAAGGGACCCTCTTTATATACTCGATTAGACTATGAAAAAACAGTGGGACATCTGGGGCATCGCCCTCTCTACCGCCTGCGTTATCCACTGCTTCGCGGTGGTTTTGCTGCCGTTGCTTCTTCCGGCCGTGGAAATGTTTGTTCACAACGGCTGGTTCCATCGCATTTTCGCTACTCTTGTCGTCATCACCACACCTCTGGCCTTCATCCCTGGATACCGTCGGCATAAGCTTCAGCGCGTCCTGGTATCGGCGGTGGCGGGTTTGACGTTGGTTGTTTTGGGTACGTTTTTAGATGGCCGGATCAATGAGGTCTTCAGTCACGGGATCAGTATCTCTGGTTCTCTGCTTCTGGTGTCAGCGCATGTATTGAACATTCGCTACTCGCGCCGATTCCATCCAGTTAAACATACGCACTCTCATACTGAGAAATGTTGCTGAAATAAAAAAGCCACCCGAAGGTGGCTCTTTTTAAGATCATTTCTTTCCGTATTTCTTCTTGAAGCGATCCACGCGCCCTTCTGTATCCATAACCTTCTGAGTGCCGGTGTAGAAAGGGTGAGACGCTGAAGAGATGTCGACTTTGAACAAAGGATATTCTTTGCCTTCAAAAGTCGTCTTATCAGTCGTTTTAACTGTTGAACGAGTGAGAACTTCGAAATCCGAAGATACGTCTTTGAAAACGACTTCGCGATAATTTGGGTGAATGTCTTTTTTCATAGTCTGATCCTTATTACAGAAAATGGTGTCATGGGAAATTAGGCGTCTGGACAGGGAATGTCAAACAATCCCCGCCCTTAACGCATGGAGCTATTTTTTATTAGAGGCTAAGACGATGGAAGCAATATCCGCTTCCGACATAGCGGCAATGACCTTGAGGTCACGCTTATCCTCGGGAAGGGTCACGTTCTTGGTTCCGACCTTGATATAGAGACCGTATTTACCTTCGTAAACGGCGGCTTTCTTCTTCAGCTTGGCCACCAGACCGAAATCACGAACGAGCTTCGAACCACGTGGGCCCTTCTTCTCTTCGGCTAAGATCTCGAGGGCCCGCTTGAGCTCAACGGTATAAAGGTCGTCGTCTTTCTTGAGAGAGCGGAAGTTTCCATCATGCATGACGTACGGACCGAAGCGGCCATTGTTCGCCAAAACCGGTTTCTTCGTCTCCGGATGAATCCCCAGCTCACGAGGAAGCGAGAGCAACTTCATGGCCGCTTCCATATCAATGGTTTTCGGATCCACACCTTTCGGCAAAGAAGCCCGCCGTGGTGGAGGGGCATCTTTGTCTTCAGACTTTTCACCGAGCTGCAAGTACGCGCCGTAGCGGCCCACGAGGCAGTAGATGTTCATCTTTGACTTTGGATCTTTCCCGATCGGAGTCGGGCCATTTTTTGATTGGGCGAGAAGTTCCGTGATCTGCTCCGGGCGAAGATCGGCAGGTGCGATGTCTTCCGGAATCGACGCATGGACTTCTTCGTCTTTACCGTTGATCTGCACCACGTAAGGTCCGAAGCGGCCGACTTTGATGTCGAGGATTTCGCCGTCTTTCTCAATGTGAATGGTACGGGATTCTTCCGGCTTGATCTTCTTGTCTTGCTCTTCGACTTTCTTCGCGAGGCCGCCTTTGCCGTTGTAGAACTTATCCAGGTACTTGATCCAGTCCTGCTGGCCGTAGGCGATCTTATCCAGCGACTCTTCCATCTCAGAGGTGAAGCTGTACTCGAGCAATTGCTCAAAGTGCGTCGTGAGCAACTGAATCACCGCCATGCCT
>JAIXOY010000291.1 GCA_027486525.1 Pseudomonadota bacterium | reverse complement strand
CAGTATGATAGGGCAATGCATGTCCGTAACCGCCACAAGAAGCGCTATGATTTCAAGGTCTTGCTCGAGGCTCTGCCAGGACTGGCGGCTTTTGTCGTTCCCCATCCGGTGGAGGGAGAGACCGTCGATTTTTCTAATCCCATGGCCGTGAAGGCCCTCAACCACGCCTTGCTCCGGCAGTTCTACGGGATTCAGAACTGGGATATTCCCGCGACCTATCTTTGTCCGCCGATTCCCGGGCGCGCTGATTACATCCACTACATGGCCGACATCATTTCTGAGCGCGGTGTCGCTGTGCGAGTGCTCGACGTGGGTGTGGGCGCGAACTGCATCTACCCATTGATAGGCCACCGTGAGTATGGCTGGAGTTTTGTGGGATCCGACATCGATCTCAAGGCGTTGATGGCAGCGGATAAAAATGTGACCAGCAATAAGCTGAGCGATGTCATCGAGCTCCGCTCGCAGCGTTTGCCGGAGAACATCTTCAAGGGTGTGATTCAGCCCGGTGAGAGGTTTGATCTCACGATCTGTAATCCACCATTCTTCGAATCTTTGGAAGAAGCCGAAGCCGAGAGTCGCCGCAAGTGGCGCAACCTCGGCGTCGAGGTGAAGGCGCAGCATCGCAATTTTGGGGGCCAGGGTAGTGAGCTGTGGTGCCACGGTGGCGAGCTCGGCTTCTTAAAAATCATGATCGAAGAAAGCGCCTTCTATGCGGACCAAGTCCGCTGGTTTTCTAGCGTGGTTTCGAAAGAACGCCACGTCAAAGCCGTCGAGGCTTTCTTGAGCAAGGCCGGCGCCACGCAAGTGAAGATCGTCGAGATGGAGCAGGGCCAAAAGAAGAGCCGTGCTATCGTGTGGAGCTTCCACTGAGCGGTTTGATGAAGGACTGCTGCGTATCTTGCGCCATCACCTGATTCAGTTGGGCCTGACCCTGGTTCGCCACACTCACGTACATGTTCTCATCCGTGCGGACCTTGTACTGCTCTAGCATCATGACTTCGTCATGGGTGCGGAAGCGCTCCACGATGGCCTGGGCGCGATCGGTCGGATGTCCCATCTCGCGCAGAAGTTCTCCAACGAAGCTCAGGCTGGCTTCAAAGGTTTCCCGCTTAATGTGTGTGAGGCCTAGTTCCATGAACTCGAAGACGTGGCCGCGGTTGCGAGCCCGCGCGAAAATTTTCACATGGGGAAAGTGTTCCGTAAGAACTTTCGCTGTCGCCAGCGATTGTTCCATGTCATCAATCGCAAGAATGAAGTACTTCGCACGTGCCACACCAGCGGTCTCGAGAATGTCGCGGCGAGAGGCATCGCCGAAGTAGACTTTGTGTCCAAACTTTCTCAGCGAGTCCACTTGCGAGGCATCGTGATCGATCGCCACGAACGGGACGTTCGGCGACTTGAGAATGCGGCCAAAAATTTGGCCGAAGCGGCCAAAGCCCGCGATGATGATCTCCGGGTTTTCATTCGTGATCACATCATACTGAGGCTTCGGCGCCTCATCGCACTTTATCACCCACCGCTCATGGGCGAGGTTGATCAGCGGGCTCAGGGCCATGGAAACCGTAATCACCGCAGTGAGCATCGCGATGGCATTGTTATCGGCCAGCTGCATGGAAGCGACCATGCCAAAAATCACAAAAGCAAATTCTCCGCCCTGGCCCACGGCCAGCGCCATGAGCTTGGAATTGTCGTGGTTCAACTTGAAGACCCGGCCGATGCCGTAGATCATCGCTATCTTCGTTGCCATGTAAGCGAGGGTGAGCGCGATGATAAGGAAGGGATGCGCAAAGATCAGCGGCAGACTCAGCCCCATTCCCACCGCAATAAAAAACAGTCCCATGAGCAAACTCTTGAAGGGATCGAGATTGGCCTCGAGCTCGTGGCGGTACTCCGATTCCGCTAACAGCACACCCGCGATGAATGTTCCTAGGGCCGCGGAGAGGCCGATGCTCATCATGAGAGCGGCGACGCCAAACACGATCAGCAACGTCGTCGCGGTGAAAAGTTCGCGCGTCCGGGTGGAGGCAATCAATCGAAAGAGCGGTCGGATGAGAAAGTGGCTGACGAGTCCTAAGAGAGCGATGATGGCGAGAAAGAGGCCCAGGGTTTTAAGCGTCGGGCCTTCGCTGCCGCTTGACTCAGAGAGCGCCAGGGCGGGAATGATCGCCAAGGCTGGAATCGCGAGCAAATCTTGCGAGAGCAGAACAGCGAATGATGATTGACCAAAGGTGGTGTTGAATTGATTTTTCTCGATGAGGTATTGCAAAGCAAAAGCCGTCGAGGAGAGGGACAGGCCGAAGCCGATGATGCCAGACGCCAGCGGCGTGAGTCCGTACAGCAGACCTGCCGCCATAAACAGCAAAGAGCAAAGGAGCACCTGCAGTCCACCGAGACCCACGAGTTGGCGGCGCATGCTCCACAGTTTGCGGGGTTGGATCTCTAAACCAATGATGAACAAGAGCAAAACCACACCGAGTTCAGCGAAGTGCAAAACACTTTCAGCCTCGTGAATTAAGCCGAGGGCGTGAGGCCCGACGATAATCCCCGCGATGAGATAACCCAGCACGGAGCCGAGTCCAAGAAGATGAAAGAGCGGAACGACGAGAACTGTGGCCCCGACGAAAACCAGGGCCTGGTTTATGAATTCATTCATCCGCTAAGTGGTCCACACTTTGTGAGTGCGATCTTCCTTGATGTAGATCATGCCGATCACAAACGTAATCAAGGCGATCGCGATCGGGTAGTACAACCCGGAATAGATATCACCCGTTTTGGCGACCATGATGGTTCCGATGAAGGGAACCAATCCACCGAACACACCGTTACCGATGTGGTAGGGCAGTGACATCGAGGTGTAGCGGAT
>JAIXOY010000090.1 GCA_027486525.1 Pseudomonadota bacterium | reverse complement strand
TTCGGAACCACTGTTGTTACGAAAGGCGAGGGACTCGTGCGTTGTGTGACCATGCCGCCGGGCACACTCAATGGACACTGGTCACCGTCACCGATCGATATCGCGATCCCGGTGGGAGATCCAACGAGCGCGCCGTTTAGAACGATCTTCGAACTCTACGTCGCGAGCTCCGACTGCGGCGTGAACGGCAGCACGGACAACGTGCCGGTGACACTCCCGAGTGGCTTGGGATCGCCGGACGGTGGCCACAAGTACATCGGCGTTGGAAGCACGCAGCACTTGTTTCTCAATGTTCCCGATGATGTTCTCTGCACTGACCGCGGTGATCTCACGCCGTTCGCCGGTGGGAATGGCTCATGGGAATACCCTTGGCTCATCTGTTCGGCGACGCAGCTCAACCGCATCCGCACCAACACAACCTACCTGACGAATTCCTTTCGACTCATGACGGATGTGAATCTCAACCCGTTCTCGAAAGGCTTCGGTGCGTCTGTGCCGGCCTGTTGGGGTGAAGAAGGTCAGAACTGGCAGCCGATCGGTACTGATGCATCTTGCGCGAGCACCACCTTGGGATTTCGGGGCAGCTTTTTCGGCGGCGGCCACACCATCACCGGCATGCGCATGCGCGTGAACCAAGACGATGTCGGGTTTATTGGCCGGTGGAGTCCGGCGGTGACCGGTGGACCTCATCACATCACCGATCTGGTATTCGTGGATCCGGAGGTTGAAGGTATCAGTAAAGTCGGCGCAGTGGTGGGATCCAAGCCGGGTGGTAACGCCGGAATCATCGGAAACATCGAAGTGCGCGGTGGAACGGTGAGCGCTGGAAAGTCTGGATTAGATTCAAACCTTGGTGGTATTGCGGGGTACACGCTCACAACGGGTCTCATCAATCTCAAGACCTCGCGGGTCAAGATTGAAGGCGAAGGGCATAACATCGGTGGCATTTTTGGATACTCGGTGAATGCGCACGTGCTTCGCAAGCTCGTGTCTCGCAGCTACGTCGGTAGCCCGGACTGGGCAGCTAGTTATAACGTCGGTGGCATCGGTGGGTACGTCGCATCGACAGTGTTGCTCACCGGTGAGTTCGCTGAATGGGCGAGCGAGAGCATCGTCGTCGGTGGGCAACAGGTCGGTGGTCTTCTCGGCGATTGGGGCAGCACGCAACACGGTACATCTCCCTTTCTCCATCGGCCGCTGGAAAACGCTTACGCGGCTGGCTCGATCAATATCCGTGGTCAAAGCGCCAACCACCTCGGTGGCCTCTTCGGAAGAAACTACAATGGTGCCCTGTTAAACAATGCTTACTTCGCAGGTAGTTTGCTCAGCGATCCCCAAATTGCCAACTGTGGCGGTACTTGTAACGTGGGCTGGATTAGTGGTGAAGCAAATCCCATGACCCTTTCGAATGTGTACGTGGCACAGGAAGATGACGGATCTGGCAACTTCTCACTGCGACCGCGATCCGGTAACGGGGACGATCCAAACGGTGCGAGTGCGCCAGCAGCGTTCTCGGTTACACAGCGCCAACCACACAAAG
Source organism: Pseudomonadota bacterium (assembly GCA_027486525.1). Classification (GTDB taxonomy): domain Bacteria; phylum Bdellovibrionota; class Bacteriovoracia; order Bacteriovoracales; family Bacteriovoracaceae; genus UBA6144. Next base: position 1,851 of record JAIXOY010000090.1, on the reverse strand, counting down.
GGGTGGCCCCGAGCATCTACGAAAAGTCTCCGATGTCCGCATTACCTGCGAGCGCTTGGTTCCACGTTGAGGACGACATGCCTCGCCTCGTGTTCGAGAAGCATCCGTGCTCAGCCGATGCGGATGCCAATAGTATCTCTCCACGCTCTCCGCTCGCCTCACAGAAAAATTTCTGGGGCTCGGCCACGAAGCCGATGATGATTTGCCGCAAGGATCAATTGACGGAGATCACTTCGCATTTAGGCAGTGGCAAAATCGGCGTGATCGTGGGAGCCCTCAATCTTGGATCGAGTGCTGCCCACTTTCCACCGAATCTCTCGGCCGGCGCCTACCTCACGGGCGAGGGCGGCTACATCCACGGTCTACGGCGGGTGGAGTCGGACGCCTCGGCAGATTGGGCGATTTTTGGCAACATCTACGGAGCTCTCAAGCATCTTCTGATTGCTGGCCTGGAGTTTAGTCGCAACAATGGAGACGGTTCCAACAATGGCCTGGCGGTGATGAATCAGGGCCTCATTGAGGACGTGAAGCTCTTGACGGGAAGGCTGTCCCAAAACAATTCGAGCGTCGACGTCAGTGGCTTGGTGAATACAAACCAAGGCACGATGAGGGACGTAGATTTTGAAGGCACCCTCATCGGTCACGGGGCACTCGCCGGTCTCGTGTCATCGAACTCCGGAATCATCGAAGACTCAAGCGCCGCGGGCCAGCTGATCCTCACCAACAACGGCAGTAACATCGGCGGGGTCGCCGGTACGAACTCCGGTACCATCCGGCGCGTGAGTGTGACGTCGAAGCTTATCGGTGACACATTCATCGCCGATTACCTGGGCATGGTGGCGTTCAATAACAGCGGAACCATCCAGGATGTGCACGTGACCACGGAAGCCAACTGGCTCGCCGTATTCGGTGAGTACGTCGGGCAAATTGTGGCGACCCAGTCCGGCTCCCCCGTCTTGAAACGAATCATCGTCGAAGGCTTCTTGCATGACGTGGATGACGTAATCACCCCTACGGAAGGCGCCCTGAACTTCGTGTATACGTCGCTCGGGTCTATGACGTCACTCTTCGTGGTGCCGGGAGGGCGACTGATCACAGAACAGCAAACGTCGGCCTGCGCGTCTAGCACTCTCACGTTGCCAGCTGGGAGCTTTCTTTCGAGCTTTCAGTCTTCACCATTTTGGACAGGAAACTTATTAAATGGATCGAACATAGGTAACGTTGTGTGGGCACTCGTGGAAGACGATAGTGGAGGCGTGACCTATGCGCGAGTGGTCAGCGCGGCTTACTCGACGAACGTCACGCTCAATCTAGACAGGAGTTGTACTTCGCTGGGTTTCACAGGACCCACACGTCGTGTGAGATTGCTGCAAGACCAAAATGCTAACCTCGCAGCTTCAGTCGGTGTTCTCACGGGGACTAATTACGTGGGTTTCGCCGCCAGCTCAACGCCCTATAGTAGCACCAATCTAACGGGCCCTGACTGGGAGGAAGACATCCCCCTGGCCCCCGTCGATGATACTGTCATCGCGCGTGACGCTGATGTGATGACTTGGATCTTGCCCATTTTTGGAGATTACCTCAACGCGGGTTCAACGACCAGAGCAGTGCCCATCTGGGAAGTCGAAGGCGACGAACGCATCGAGCTCTTTAGAATAAAAAAATAGCTTCCTCGACGCCACCTCCAAAAGGTGGCGTTTTTGTTGGCACTCCAGTGCTGGGCGGTCAGGTATTCCGCTGACTTATGCTTCGAGTTTTATCCGCCGATAAGCCAGGGTGATAATTGGATCATCAGGAGCACCCGTGCGCGTTCTCATCATTCTGATTGGTCTTTTAGGGCTCGCAGCTTGC
>JAIXOY010000306.1 GCA_027486525.1 Pseudomonadota bacterium | reverse complement strand
GACATCTGTCCACAATGACCCCAGTGCCAAGGCCGAGACGAAATCCGAACCGAGCGTGTTGCAGCGATTGATCTCGTCACCGGTGGCGAGCTGCACGGCGGGTGCACTTGCGATGGGTGTACGCACGATGCTGTAGGTGCCGTTCTCAGTTTGCTCCATGTAGGCCACAGTGCCATCCGACCAGAAAGACGGGTAATACGAATTACCCCGCACTTGGTTCGAGATCCGTTGCACAGTGTCTTCTTCTAGATCGACGACGAAGACCTGGAAGTTTTGTGAGTACATGTCAGGTTGGGGATACCAACCCACGTTGTCCGGATCTGTTTCATTCGTGTCAGAGGCAAAAGTAATCTTCTTACCGTCTGGTGAGAACTCCACTTTACCCGTAGCGAAACCCAGATCGCGAGTCATGTCACAACGGTTGCCGTTGGCCGTCTTCACAATCTTGAAGATTTTCGTCGTTCCCGCTTCCACATCATAGGCCGCCAACTGCTGGCCATCTTTCGAAAGCATCGGAAGCTTGTAGGGTGCCTCGCCCAGATTGGGACAGAGCGGTTTCGGCGGGTGCTCGTTGTCTTTGAACTTCGGCCCCGATGATCCCATCGTGGTTTCAAAGTCTTTGTACATCAGAGTGTTCATGCTGGTGTCACCCTCCGTCAGCGTATCCGTGATCACACGGTAGTTACGCTTGGGAGCAGTCACACCCGGAAGGACGGCCGCTGAATGGTACACACCGTTGAGAGTGTTCTCAGAATTGTCTTGGTTACCATCGGCGAAGAGCGGATTGTCACTCGGTTTGATCGTGTCACGATCAAAAAAATCTAACCCACTGTCGCTTTCGCTCGGAGTGATGATGATGTGGCCGTCGGGCGTCGGGACGCCGTCAAACGGGCCGGGCACCGCACGGTAATCGCCGGTCTTCATATCCAAGATGACGTTGCCGTTTCCGGTGATGACCGAAACCTCTTCACGCGTGTCCTGCGGATTTTGTCTCGGGATGGGTTTAAAAAAATAATCGGGAGTGAAGTCGAGCTCGACCCGTTGCTGCGCGAGATCTTTATCCACCGCGCAGACCGCGGGAACGCCTTGGGCGACCGCATTTCCAGAGAGCAGCATCAGCATGGTCATTAGCAACATGGGCTACTCCAGGTATTTCCCGACGACGCGGGAGTAAGTGGTTTTTCCCATGATACCGGGAACCATTGGCCCAACCATGCGGCCGTTCTTGTACATGACGATGTTCGGGTAGTGCATGAGCGTGTTGCGCTTCACGAGCTCGAGGCTGTGGCTCTTCGTGAGCTTCACTCCGGTGATGCCTTCTTTCTTCAAAGCTTTCAGGGCATCCGCTTCTTTCACATTCGGGTCGAGCACGATGGTCAGAGCGAGCTTGTTCTTCTCGGCCACTTCGCGGATGGCTTTGATGCCGCGAACGGAGTGGTCCATCAACGGTGACCATGAATAGATCAGGCCGCCGCCCTGGGCGTTCTTGAGAGTACGGGCCAGTTCTGCATCCGTGAAACCATCGATGGGTGCCTTCACAGGAACCGTCGCAACCTCAGGAGCGCATTTGTTGGTGGTGGAATAGCGAACGATCAAACGGTCGTAGGGACTCTCTTTAACGACGAGCTCGTAACCCGCCTCTTTATCCAGCGTCCACCAGCGCGACAGCTTGCCGGTTGGGGCCGTGTACTTGAAGGTGTTATCCGGGCGCATTTTCGCGCGCCAGGTCTGTACGACTCCGTCGCGCTTAATGAGTGATTGCATCTGTTTCCAGCAGACGAAGGCCTTCTCGGGCTTTTGGGATTGCGGCATAGAGCTCACACTCGCGATGGCCCGGGTCCCCATCAGGACCAGTAAAAGACTTAAGATAATGAACGTTAATTTCATGAATTCTCCCCTGCCTAAATCATACGATCAGAGGTCGGTCTTAAGCCTCTAGGTACTTTCTGCCCTTTTGTTGAGCCTTTTGCTTAATGCGCAGCGCATTAGCGAGGGCCAATATCCTTAAACCCCTACACAAAAGGTCCCATCCGTGGCAATTTGCACCCTATATTTTCTCCCCTCTCATTCTGACATTTCTCACCTTAATAGGTGCTTAAGGAGACTCCATGAAAACGGTAAAAGTAGGCATTAATGGCATGGGCCGCATCGGCCGCACGATTTTACGTGAATTGGTTAAGCGCCAACACAAGGGCCTCGACCTCGACATCGAAGTCGTTGCGGTGAACAACCCCGGCGATCGCGCACCTTACGTTCACTTGATGAAATACGACTCACTCCACGGGAAACTTCCGGTGGATGTGACCTTGAATGGCGACGACCTGATGGTTGCTGGCAAAAAAATCCACTTCTACGGCATCAAGAGCCCGGCCGAAATTCCTTGGGACACGCATGGCGTACAAGTGGTGATCGATGCCACGGGTATCTTCAAAGACAAGCCCGGCCTGGGTCAGCACATGCGCGGCTCAGTCAAGAAAGTCATCATGTGCGCTCCAGGCAAAGACCTCGATGGGACGTTCGTGATGGGCGTGAACAGCGACAAATACGACGGCGCAAAACACCACATCATCTCCAACGCCAGCTGCACCACCAACTGCCTCGCCCCCATCGTGAAAGTGCTCCACGAAACCTTTGGCATCGAACACGGATTAATGACCACCGTGCATGCCTATACCTCAGATCAAAACATTCTCGATAACTCGCACACTGATTTGCGCCGCGCTCGCGCGGCTGCGGTCAGCATGATCCCGACCTCAACCGG
>JAIXOY010000160.1 GCA_027486525.1 Pseudomonadota bacterium | reverse complement strand
TCCAGGGCATTTCCACTTTTTGAGAGGTCTTTGTGTGCGTAATGATAGGTAATGACGGAGTTCAAAACTTTCCCCGTCTCGTAGGTCCACAACGCGGGAGCATTCCAAATGTCTCGCGTGTTCCCGAAGATGTCTAATCCAAGAGTACAGTTCTTTGGCCGATCCGGGTCGATCCGGTCCATGCGAATGTTATGGTTTAAACTTCCCGCAAGCATGTCCCGCTTAAAGAAGATCCAACCATTCTGCCGTTGGAAGGAGTCCGTGGAAATGATCTGGTCGTAGCACCCTCCGTCCGAAGTCCGGATACCGGAAACGTAAGGCCCATTCGGATCGAGGAGATCGAAGCCGGTGACATTTTTGTCGTAGACATAGTTAAACTTGAAATCCTCGTTGAGTCCGGGTTGAAAATGTTTGGCGACGAGAATCTTGAGAGTCCCGTCCATGCCTGCCACCGGGAGACTCGCGAAACTCTGGTAGCGAGCGTTATTGGTACTATCAAAATCGGTGAGAAGATAAGGGACGCGCTCTCCGATCCGGATGTTTCGATGTGAGGCACAGGTCGCAGGATCACCCTTGACGGGAAAGTTGTTGGCATCGACACAGACATCTGTGATGAGGTAGTCGAGGGATACATCCGGCGAAGAGATTTGATTATTCAGGCCAAAGGCATCGGGGTAGCTCGACAAGGGATCGGCTGCAGCTGGGGAAACTTCGGCGCTGGTACTTTGGACGGTGCTCTTGCTTGAAGCCGGAGTTTTTGGCCCGCAACCGACTAAGAAAATGAGGGTCAAAAAAAGTGACACTTTCATCGTACACGTATCGTCACCAGGGCCCGCACTCTTAAGCCGCATACCCGAAGATTTTAGTCGGATGACATCAGGCCATGCCTTTCAACCAACCGGGCTCCAACGACCCCAAACTTAACTTATTCCCAGTCGTCTTCATCTTCCTCAGTTTCACACACGATTTTGATGGTGAGGCCTTCGAGAACTAAACTGAAGCTTGCATCATCTTTAACGATGGTGAGTTTTTTCTTCTTGGCTTCACTGAGAAGAGCATCATATTCGTCTTGCGTGACTTCAATCATTTTCTCGCCGGTGGCTTTGGCGAAAATCTTTTTGATCTGATCGATGTTGACCGCTTCTTCTTCGTTCATAAAAACTCCTCAATACTGCATATTAATTTAGAGTGATGACTAACAGTGAGTGTTAAAAAAGCTTGAGCGGTAAGGCCTACTAATATTTAATTGATTAAAACCTGTTTAGGTCTAAGCTTTTACTTATGAAACACACTCTTCTTGCCTTCCTGCTCGTCACTCTTTCATTGGAGGCTTTTGCCTCTTATGATCTTGCTCCTCCGTCATTTTCTTATAAAAATGGCCAGGCAGTCTTCGTTGATTTTCAAACTGCCGTCTACAACCTTCGCTATAACTACCAGAGCAAATCGGCCACCGCCGAATCTACGATCAACTTCAAAGTGATTAAACCCGGCTACCCCATCTTTGATCTTGTGCCGGACCCGACGGATGTCACCCTCGATGGCACTGCTGTGGACGTTGCTTCGATTTCGGATCCTGATGCGCAAACAAAATACCGAGTGCTTAACCAGCCATTGGCCGCCGGAACTTACCAGCTCAAGCTTAAGCACACGATTAAAGAAAACGTTGTCTTCAACGCCCAAGGCGTCGCCTCTGGATTTTGGCTCGGTGATCTATCTGACCGCCGATATCTCGAAGCCTACATCCCTTCGAACTTAGAATTTGATCATTATCCAAAGACGTTTAACGTCCAGGTCACCGGAGCCAACAGCATCGACCACACAGTGAAGGCCAATGGAAATGTTTCAAGGCTTAGCAACAACGCTTTTGAAGTTTCTTATCCAGCGCACTTCACTAGCTCATCCGTGTTCTTTCATCTTTTCCCTACGAAAGCGATCACAAGGAACGTGAGTTTCTACTACACGTCCATCGACGGAAGAAAGCTTCCGGTGGATATCTATGCGGTCGTCGAAACGGATCAATTCCTCCAACAGACAAAAACCATTCTTGCTGAGCTCGAGGCCGATTACGGCCCTTTCCCTCATGAGCAAGTTCTCATCTATGGAACTTCGCTTGCGAGAGGGGGGATGGAGTATTCCGGCGCGACCGCAACAGGCCTCGTCTCTCTCGGCCACGAACTTTTTCATTCGTACAATGCACGTGGAGTGATGCCGGCCAATGGAAACTCAGGGTGGATGGATGAAGGCCTCTCAACGTGGCGAGGTGATGCCTACCGGCATCTTGAAACGCTCCCCTTTGAGAACGCTAAGATTTCAGGGCACTCGAAATGGAGACGAAGCACAGACAGAGACTCCTACGTGAAGGGCTCAGCATTTTTCTCGCTTCTTGCGCACAAGCTCAATATGAGAGGTTTGTTCTTAAAAGATTTCTTGAAAGCATATTTTAAACGAAACATGTTCTCGTCGGTAACGACAGAAATGTTTGAAAAAGAGCTCTCAGAAAGCACGGGGATGGATTTTTCAGAAGAATTTAATCGCTACATTTATGGAAGATACACGCCCAGCACCCGCGTTGCTCCCACGGTTGTCGAAGATCCTGAGCATCCCCACTACTCGAGCAAAGAGTTGATGGATATTACGATGCCGACTCCTAACTAAGAGATCGCTGTTTCAGCACACTTGTGCTTACTGATAAGTCTGTTGGAACCAAGATTTGAAATAGACCTATGACTGAGCTAACTATATATTCAAAAGAGAATCTGCACACTTCACGCAAGTTCTCTGAGGCTAATGACATCGCCCAAAGTCTTCTCAGAGAATTAAACGAGAAATACATACTTAACCTATTGCACGAAGCAAATAAGCCCAAAGCTTCGAGCGCCTTAGTACAAGCTTGTTTCTTACCAATTGCAACTAATTTAGGTTTTAAGAACGAAGCGAAAGGTCTCTTCAACAAATATAGCAATAAGCTATTAAGGCCTGATTACTATCGAGACTTAGGTGCAGAATGCGGAATATTGCTTGAAGTAGAGAGAGGCAAGACAACCATTAACAATATGGACCTCCTAGATTTTTGGAAATGCCATATATGTGAACACGCTAATTTTCTATTTCTTCTTGTTCCCAAGGAACTTCGCCAAAACGATTCTATGTCTCCGAGGCGTGAGTATGCGACTGTCTGTGGCCGTCTAAGCTCTTTCTTTGTACCTGGTGGCTACACGAACGTAGATGCTGTTTTTATATTTGGATACTGAACTACATTAACTAGATTAAAAAACTCAGTTCCCACTGGTTACGAAATAGTCTATTGGAAGCTTGTTCTGGAAATCTTTCCAGTAGGCGGTACTTGTTTTAAAGTCTACTGGCAGGTTTACGATTTCAAGATCCTAAGAAAAAGAGATTCAAGCGTTTTTTGTAAATTTGCAGTTTGGATAATTCTTACAACCAAGAAAGTATGTCCCTTGGTTCGGCCCCTTAGATGCCATTTTTTCAACTAAATCAACACCACATTTAGGGCATACGGTATTTGAATCATGACGCTTTTTAAGAGAAATCAGATGATCCGTAATGGTTAAGTCGGAACTCATTAAATGTGCTTTAAATTTATTTGTTAACGAGAGGACTTGATCTTCAGACAAGATATGATCTCTAAAGCTGGTTATGTATGAAGACAATCCTGAGTTCAAGACATTCTCGGGCAGAGGTGTTTTAAAATTTGAATCTCCAACAAAGTAAACAATCGTGTGGATCAAAGATTCATCGACCTCAGCGAATTGTGATAGCACCTTTTTTTGCCTATAAACTTGCTTTAATGGATTTTGAAATTGATATTTTTCATTGAATAAAACCTGAGTCCATTTATCTTGATCCCGGCTTCCGAAAATCCATCCGGACTTATTTTTGGTCTCAATGATAAAAATACCAAAAATTGAAATCAGAACATGGTCTATTTGTGCAGTGCCATTATCGCTTGGTAAGATGACATCATGAAATCTATTATATTTCTCATCAAGAAAAGCCCACATATTAAATGCAGTCTTCTGCTCACCGTACCACCCCTTAAACATCCTTTTAAGGACACGTTTCAAAATCCCCAAGGCCCACCTATCCTCAATGTCTAAAGCCACATAAGAATTCATTTATTTTAAAAAAGCATCTTGCTCAAATTTCAGTAAGCACCGCTTAAATAAAATCCTGCTGGGACCAGTGCTCACACTATTAAGGTAAAACTCTAAGCAAATAATCGGCGAGATATCGACACAAAGCCAAAGCATATTTCTGATTGAGATCCTCATACTTTAAATTTCTAAGGGAAATACAAAAAAGAGAAACTAAATAATGCTTTTGAATATCATCATTAGAATCGAAATCTATTGCAATCGCCTTCGATCGCTCCAATGCTAGCTTTCGAATTGTCGAAATGACTTCATAAGCTTTAACCAATGTAGGATTTGAAACTTTTGCACCAATAGAAGCATCAGGAACATCAAGCCGGAACAGGAAGTTGTCATCCACATCATGCTTGCAGATAACATTCGTTGGAAAGTAAGGAGGTATAAGCTTTAGGCGAATGGACGTTTCGAGGGTAGCATAATCAATTAGACTATGCCTTACACCTGTCATGCCGAAATCAATTAGAAGAGGGCTTGCCCCATCTATAATTACGTTCTCACTATGCAGATCTCCATGAGAAGTCTTACTTACATTGTACTTGAGTGTAATATCCAAACACTTTTTAAACTTCTGAATATCATCATCAGACTTCTCGAAAGAAATCTCCCTTACCACTTTCTCAATTTTTAACCAATCAACATATTCATTATACAGCTCTGATATCTTTATGGGCTGCTTCGTTCGAAACTGCAATCTCTCCCATTCTTTGAACAAGTCTTTTGTGAACAGATCAACGACTACTGGCCTTATTTGTGCTGAACGACTGTGTTTGAAGAAGTCCTTAAACGAAGTCGAGTCACGTTTACTATCTGAAGACGCAAATTGGTATTTAATCGCCTCGTAAGTTGCATTTGATTTTATTTCTGTCTGATACTTCGCAGAATAAGATGACACATGTTTTTTTACCGCACGTTCTTCGTCTTGAATTTTTCGATCATTACGTTTCCCTATCTTCACAATATATCTGCAAGGCTTTACCACGCTGAAGTCCTGGCATACTTCTAATACCTTTGCTCCACTAAACCCGCCTTTTAATATTTTGTATTGTATTTGAGAAGGTGAAGGTGGAAAAAAACTCTTAACCAAAGACTCTTCAGACTTATCTAGTGCCCCATTACTTAGTGAAATCGTTGCATCAGATTCGAAGCAGTCAAAGAACCTTTCACCTTCATATTCGTATGGTTTTGCTCTATCCTCTTCGAAGATTAGTTCATAGTACTTAAAAGTTGAAAACTTCTTCAGTATTTCGCCTCTATTATCAAGAAGCCTACTGGCCATGGTTGAAAAATCAGACACTAACAATAAACAAAGATGCGTTTCAGCAAGTACTTCTGCGTCTCCCCTCTCGATTCCTTCAATGAAATCTTTTAGAGATATTGAGTCTTGAAACGAACGAAATGACTTGAATATTATCTCAGGATTGGGAATTTGATCGTGAACAAACAAACTTTTGCTAACTTGAGGGCTTGGCCCAATTTTAAAAACGTAAAACCGCTTATGTGTTTTGAGTAGCTCGACGGCTTGAGCGACAAAAAGCTTCGACACATCATATAGACCCACCGTTTGCTTAGCCTCAGACTCTAGGACTAGCTCATTCAATGACTCTACCGCGAATGGTCCATCGCCTTGAAGTGGGACTTCCCCTCCCTTCGAACTCTCCACAACAGGTTGCTGAAAATCAAGATCATAGCCTCGATTGAAAGCTGCTCCTTCAAGCTCCTGGAGAAGCTCGGTACTTATATCGGAAGGCAGCCCCGTTACGCGCAATTTAATTAATTCAAAATCACGAATAGTTCCAGTTTCTCGCAACTTTATAATGTCTCTAAGTATCTCTTCCTTAGACTCCATAAATTTCTTTTCTTAAGTTAAATGCTTCTTCTCCACCTTCTAAAAGAGTGAGAATATTAGACTTAACCTGGTCAATAGTTCCTCGAACATCAATCACTGATTTCTTAGCACTGTAATCAAGAAACAAATTAAACTCTGCCCCAGACAAAACAGGAATGTTGGGGTTATGCGTAACGAAAATCATCTGCCGATAGTCTTTTTTTAGTTTAATTATCTTGTGAATTGCATCTGCGATGTATTTGTTATCTAGATTATCTTCCGGTTGATCAATAATCAGTGGGTTTGTAGATGCAGCAAAAATAATTGGCAAAATAGCCGTACATCTTTGTCCAGTCGATAGTTGCTCCGTTTGCCTGTAATTATCTTTTCCAGTTGATCCACCACCTACTTTTTTATCAATTTTTAAAAAAAAGTTTGGCAAATCCTGACAGGAAACCCCTTCAAGACGGAACATATCTTGCGCTTTTAGCAATGCCTCTAATATTTGGACAGCCTTGTCCTTCTGTATTGAGGCCCTCTCACTTAAAGCACTTGAATCACCTTTCAAAACCAATAAAGATAAATCAACAGGAGAAATGTTTTGTGCAATTTTTTCTGACTCTTCTTTGTAATTAAAGCCTTTGCCTTTTAGAGAATCCTTAAGCGCTCTCTCATAATTGGACGTGATCCCCCCTTCTTTGAGAGTGATCTTGACATCACCACCAAGCTCTGAATTTATCTGCTCAACTTTTGTATGCCTTAACTCGAAAATCTTACGATTAATCCCTTTAATCTTGATTAAGAGCTCTGACCTTTGTGCGATAGCCGAATTAATCCTTTCAAGAACAGTTTCTTGTTCCTTTTTAATTAATGCCTTCGCATTTACTTTTTTAGACGCAGTACTCAGCTTATTGAAGAATTCTCGATTTTTTTCAAACCTTGTTTTAAGTTGTGAAAATTTTGCTTCCTGCTCTTTGTGCTGAAGGACTAGTTCATTTGAAGATTTAAGCAAGTCAACATTACTTTTTTTGATATCTTCCGTTTTCTTAACTAAGTCTTGCTTAAGCTTTTCCATTGCTGGTCTCGCGACCGCTTTTATTTTCTCTATTGAGTCTTTATTTAGCTCTGGCTTAAACTTATCAAGCCTCTGAATTGAAGCGGAAACATCATCTATCAAGTTTTCCAGTTGGTGATAGAAGTCATCAATATCCCTCTGCACTTCATCCTTGAACTGTGTTTCAAACTCTCTGTTTTTTTGTGCCTCACTCTCTACTGTGAAATTCTTTGAATCCTCTTCGCTACCACTAGGTTTATTTTTTTCTAAATCCTTCAATAAGGACTCGACTTCGCCCAATGGCTCTAGTTTGAGTTCTAAATCTTTTTTCTGTGTAATTAAATCCGAAAGAATTGCTTTATTAGAAGATAGCTGAGTCAGGATTGCGCTCTCACCTTTGCGAATATCCTTTATCTTTTTTGTTAGATGCTTATCAATTAAAGCTAGTCTAAGAACGGGGTCGCTGCCGATTTCCTCAATCTCAGTAGCTCTAAAGTAATCAATCGAGAATTTCTCCATCACATCATCAAAGTTGATGAGATTTCTTTCCGAGTCATAGACGACTGGATTTTCATTTAAAACTTTTTCAATTTCAAATTCATCCCCGTCAAAGTCTTCAATCGTTAAATAAACTTTTCCGCTCCCTAGGTTGGAGTGCAGTGCACTGAACATCTCCTCATCTTCTTCTGCCTCGGGAATAACTGCTGATACTAAAACGGATAGTAGAGTCGTTTTTCCTGAGCCTCTTCCTCCCATGATGCAATTCAGTTTTTTTGAAAAATCTACTTCGAAAGGATCTTGATAAAATTTAGAGGCTTCTATCTTGATTTTTTTAATACGTGCCATACTTTATTCCCTAATAGTTTGAATAACTCTGATCTGGTCTATCGCTGCTTTGTGATCGAATTCGAATTCAATCTTTTGACATTATATTCGATCACGAATTCATCATTCTTAATATTAACCCAAGAGATATCTCCACCTGCTCAATTCTAATCGCTCTGAAGTATAGCGGTTCCAGCACACTTTTACGTAAGCAATGCTTACTGATAAGTTTGTTGGAACCAATACTTTTTTGGAATTATTTCGACTTTCTTAAAATCGCAATGATCTTCTGAGTAACCTCCACTTCCGTCGGAGTGAGTTCGGTTAATTTCTTCTGTGGCGACAAGCCCAATAGGAGATCCTTAATATCATTAACATCATGCTTTTTCAGAATTGGATAAGCTCTCTTCACCTGTTGCATATCACCGCTAAGATCACCAGCACTAGTGAAACCCGTCTCCAGGAAATCGAGCAGTATCTTCTTCGCCTCACCCTCCTCCGAATTTTGATGGAGAACGATTTCAAACAAGAAGACGAGTATTGCCAGCGCAAGCAGTTCCTGAAAAAACTCGATCATGTGAGCCTCACCGAAGGCGAGATCCAGATAGCTATCCGGTTTAAAATGGAAATTTAGATAAAATAACGGTAAAAGGACAAAGCGAAAAGCAGCGAGGAAAATCATCGTTATCCAGATTAAGGTCTTCGCTTTCATTTAATTTTCCGAAGAATGGTACCGGCATGCACAATATCCTTGAGGTCTTGAGGAGATAACTTCTCGCCCTTCGCACGACGCTCCCAAACATCGAGCTTCGATTCTCCCCATCCATAAAGGGGCGCGAAAAAACCCCATTCTATAGCAAGCTTGCCTGCGGTTGCATCTGGAACGGCGTTAAAGTCTGCGTATTCATCCAGAGTTCTCAAGGTCTTTCGACAAAGAGCATCGAGCTTTGCTTTCTGCTCCTTATCCTTCACATCATCTATTAAACAACTGACTAGATCCCCAAATGGCATAATGACCTCTATAAATAAAGTTTTATATCTTAAAAGACTAAAGGTTCCATCACATTTTCAAGTAAGCGCTGCTTAAGCAAAGTCTGCTGAACCATATTTTTAAATTGTATTCCATTCAAAATGTCTCACACTGAATTCTCCCGCAAGAATCTCGCCACACTCTCTCAGCTATTTAGATTTTCCCATTCTATGCTACACTTTCCCCATGCCCGAACTACCCGAAGTCGAAACCATCCGCTCGCAACTCTCCACACTGCTCCCCTTCGCAGTGTCAAAATTCTCCGTCACCAAACAACTCAAAAAAGACGTCCTTCACACACCAATCAATCTCACCAACCGCACACTCACCGCCGCCCATCGCAAAGGCAAGATGCTCGACTTCCGTCTCGACGACGGCTCGCACTTGCTCTCACACCTCGGCATGACCGGCACCTGGCTCATCACCACCACGAGGCCTACGAACAAACACGCGCATCTCATCCTCGAAGGCACGACCCCACTGGGACCGCGCTATTTGACCTACGATGATCCGCGCCGCTTCGGGCACATGTATCATCTGTCTGATGAGCAAGCGCAGCTGAAGCTCAATGAGCTCGGTCCGGATCTCGCGTCTTCTTTATTCTCATTGGAATTCATGATGAGTGCCATAAAAAAGATGAAGTGCCGTGCCTTAAAAGTGGCCTTACTTGACCAAAAGTATTTCGCGGGCTCGGGGAATTACATCGCCAACGAGATCTGTGCTCACGCGCGCATTCGGCCGCAGCGTCTGTGCGGCAAGATTAAAGAGCATGAGTTTCCCTTGATCTATGCGGCCATTCAAAAGGTCATCTCTGGGGCGATCGCTTCCGGCGGCACCACCTTCCAAGGCGGCTATCGCGACACCAGCGGTGAGAAAGGTCTTGGGGTGAATAACTTAGTCGTGTTTTGGCAGGAGACCTGTCAGTTGTGTGGCGTCACGCCGGTGAAGAAAACCGTGCTCGCCCAGCGTGGGACGTATCACTGTCCGAAGTGCCAAAAGTGATTCGTTTCCACCAGTGGAAACGACTTCGTTTTTGTAAGATGACGAGCACTTAGCACTCCATCTCATATTCAATCGTCATGCATGTAAGTTCTGAAGTGACACCATTACGCAAGAACGTCCCGGCTTCAACACCAGTTTTCAATTTCAGCTCCATCTTCCCTTGTCCCTTTCCGCTGATGTACTTAAGGTCGCCACGGCTCTCAGATGCTAAGGCATTAAACGCCGCTCCAAATGATCCGTCGTTCACGACCACAGAAGATTTCACGTTGCGGCTAGAGGCCGAACAGAACTTCTGGGCATTCACGTAGGCGGTAACTGTGATGGCGTTGCCATTCTCCGTGCCCGTGCATTGCGCTTCTGGAATGAGTTCCTCGGCGATAGCGGCGGTTACCGAGCAGAATAGGGCCAAAGCAAAGATAAATGTTTTCATAAGTGGTTCCTCCTGAAACCAGTATGCGCGAAGCAAAAATAAGGGGGTGTGCAGTGAATATGAAGAATCGCTGACAATCGTTTCTGTCGGGTATTCTTCCTTAAGAAACATTTTCTGGCCTAGCTGCAACGCTCACGTAAGCATAGGTGAACCAGTTCTAACATTTTGAGGAAACCCTATGAAGAACATGTTCTTTGCTCTGTGCTTACTTGCGCTCTCAGCGGTCACCCCCGCGAAGGCACAAGTTTCTTTCGAATCCGTCACAAGTTATTACTGCATTCAAAACACCCTGAGCTCCGACGGATCAGTGACCACCGCTGAGAAACTGCATTTCTTTCACAACGAAAGATTCGATCCCTCGCCACTTCCTTGGGGCCAAAATCTATTCAGTGGCTTCTGTCATAATAAGATTCTTTACGGAGAGATCGACAGTCCTCTCTTCCCTCGCTTGGGAAGCCGCCCCAGTTCGTTCCTCCTTTTCTCCTACCCCTACGCTGGCCACAACTTCCACAGCTTGATCTTCAGAGATTCGCCTAACAATGCGAGTGGTCACCTCGGCTACGTGCTCGAGCCGCAGCTCATTGGCCCGACTTACTCCTGTCCTGAAGTGGGAGTTCCCACTGAGAAACTCTACGCCGCCATTACGGCCATACCAGGGATCGGAGGAGATACCCTCTTACTCCCTCAAGCCGAAATCAGCCGCGTCTGGTTCTTCATGAGAAATGGAGTTCCAACCGCCCCGAGCAGTGACTTGGATCGCACTCGCACCTTGTATTTTTACTGGCCTCTCAACGTTAACACTCCCTTCGTGAAGCACCATGACCAAAAACTCTTTCGTGTGGTTTTCGCCCAGGAAGCCGGCATTTCCACGATTCCTCTGCGAGAGGGCGCGGATCGCTCAATCGGCTGCGTTCCGAAGCAAACTGTTTACCCAACTGCCGAAGGTTTAAGCGTTGGCGAGAGCTGCAGTTTCGATGTTGATTGCGCCTCGTTGAACTGCTCTGTCACCACAAACACCTGCGCCGTCACGTCTGAGTTGAAGCCCATGGGTCAAGCATGCCTCGCCTCAACGATGTGTGAAAAAGTCGGCGTGACTGTTACTCGCACGGTCGTCACAGGAAGAGATTCGATGGGTCGAATCACCTGCGCCGAACGATCGTCTATCGAGCAAGTTCATGCTTCATGCTTGTTTGATGTTTGTGTGCCACCACAATCGTTTCGCTCGGAAAGTGATCCACGCTGCAGTAGTCGTTAACTACTGCGGTTCCTTTTCGACAATGTCTTAGAAAAAACTGGTAAGGGCAAAAAGAACGGGCCCTTACCAGAAATCATCACCGCTTCGGCACCAGCTTAATGAACTCACTACTCAACAGATCATTATCTAAAATGTTCGCCATCACACGACTGCTCGTCTCTTTTCGATAGCTCTCACCCACGGTCTTCAAGGTGGCCACATCATCTAACGTGATCGGCACCTGCATGACATAGTCGGTATTCACATTCTTGATGTTTGTCTTGAGCGTGTAGACCACTCCACCCGACATCCCCGCTGCAAGGTTGCCCTTCGTCGCACCGAGAATCCAAATCAACCCGCCCGACATGTACTCACACGCATGAAACCCCACGCCTTCAACAATCGCAGTGGCACCACTGTTACGAACGGCAAAACGATCGCCCGCCTTGCCATCCACAAAGAGTGTTCCACCGGTCGCGCCATAGAGTGCGCAGTTGCCGATGATGGAATGTTTCTCCTTCTCAAAGCTGCTCTTCATGATGTTCGGTGTGACGACGATCTGACCACCGGACATGCCTTTGGCCACCGAGTCGTTGGCCTCGCCTTCAAGTCGAATGTTGATCTCTTTGACGTTGAAGACACCGAAGCCTTGGCCCGCCGAACCTAAGAAGGTGAGATTCACCTGCGGTGGCAGAGCTTTATCGCTCTTGCCGATGCCCTTGAGAGCATATAGACCCGCCAGGCCCGCAGGAACCGCACGGTCACTACTCATGATTTTATAAGTCGCGGTAGTCGCCGCCTCTTTAATTTTCTGATTGAGCTCACCGCGCGCTTCACCCACAAAGTCGAGGTTCCCCACTTTTTGCGTGTAGCTCTCAGTGAAGTAGCTCAAATTGATCGAACGCTCTTTGAGTATGTGTTGATGAGTCTCATTCGCCTTGAGAAGATGATTCTGCCCACGAATTTCTTTGAGACTGGTCGCCCCCATCTCGGAAAGCACATCACGCACTTCTAAGGCAAGACACTGCAAAAGGCGAATCACGTTCGGAGCATTGCCTTTGTAGAAACTTTTAAACTTCGGCGACTGCGTGGCAATCCCCGTCGGGCAGGTATTCTTTTCACAGACCCGCGCCATGATGCAGCCTTGACCAACAAGCAGCAGCTTCCCAAAGTCAAACTCATCGCCACCCAAGGCCGCGGCGATGACAATGTCTTTACCGGAAATAAATCCCCCATCCACACGAAGGACCACTTTATCCCGCAAACCACTATCCACCAGCGAGCGATGCACCTCCAGCAATCCAATCTCTAACGGCAGGCCCGCGTGCTTCATGGACAAAAGAGACGCCGCTCCGGTTCCGCCGTCGCCACCAGAAATCTGGATAATGTCAGCACCCGCTTTCACTACACCCACGGAAATCGCGCCGATGTTCTCGCCAGCGACAAGCTTCACTGATATCTTGAGTTTTGAATGGAGTTCTTTCAATTCAAAGATGAGTTGCTTCAAATCTTCGATGCTGTAAATATCATGCTGCGGCGCCGGTGAGATGAGATCCACACCCGGAATCGTGAAGCGCGCCTTGGCGATGTCTTCCGTCACCTTCACACCCATGAGCTGTCCGCCTTCACCAGGCTTCGCTCCTTGAGCAATCTTGATCTGCACTTCTTCGCCATTCACCAGATACTCGGCGGTCACACCAAAGCGCCCCGAGGCAATCTGCTTGATGCTCGCGGCAATGCCTTCCGTGGCGTAGTACGGATTCTCTCCGCCTTCGCCGCTGTTACTGCGACCTTGCACTTCGCGGAAGGCGAGGATGAGGTCTTTCTGCGATTCAGCGCTGATGGCACCAAAGGACATCGCACCACTGCCGAAGGTTTTGAGGATGTCTTCACTCTTTTGCACCGACTGAAGGTCTTTCGGTGATTTCGCTTTGATCGGAACCAGCAAATGACGAAGCAGCGCCGGCTTCGCTTCTACATCGGCCGTGATCTGCTTAAACGCGGCATAGGATTTCTCAAGTGTGTCTTCTTCCAGCATCTTATGAATCAGGCGCGACCGCGCGGACGTAAGCGTATGCGACTCTCCCGATTTCTGCGACGCCTGCTCTTTAAAGAGAAAGAGACTCTGCAACTCCCCTTCCGTGATCTTGCCGTTATTTTTAATGAATTGAAGCAGCGACTCCAAAGTGTAGCCGCCCATGATGGACTTTTTCCCTTTGAAGAACTTATCCAGCACTTCCTGGCCCAAACCCAACGGAGAGAAGAGCTTAGATCCTTGATAGGAGCGGAACACCGAAATCCCGCTCTTAGACATCACTCGCAAGACGCCATCATGCATGGCCTTGATGAAACGCTTCTCGCGGTCTTCCGGGAAAACTTCCGCTAAACGCGGATCAGTCGACGTGAGCACCGTCTCCAGCGCCATGTACGGGCAAATGGACGAGGCTCCATAGCTGAGAGCGCAGGCCATCTGGTGCGGATTGCGCACGTCCCCGACTTCCAGGATGAGCGAGAGTCGCAAGCGGCGGCCGGTGTTGTTCAGACCGATGTTCAAATACGCCATCGCCATCAGCGAAGGGATCGGTAAACGTGTCGCCGATGCCTTGCGGTCACTCAAGATCAAAAGACTGAAGCCTTTGCGCAGGGCCATGATGGCTTCTTCACGAATGTCATCCAGGCGTTGGTTGAATTGCTCCAGCGTGCTGTCTTTATCAAACGTGATGTCGATCTTATACGCCCGCAAATCCTGCTCATCATAGGCCGCGATTTTGGCCATTTGCCCGAGCGATATGACCGGGCCTGCTAACTCGAGCGTCGGCTTGAGCGGAATGAAGTCTTTGGCTTCAAAGATATTTGGCTTACGGCCCAGGAATACACGCATGTCCGTGACGATCTTCTCGCGGATGTAATCAATGGGCGGATTCGTCACCTGGGCGAAGTCTTGATAAAAGAAATCAAACAGTGAGCGCGGCATGTTGGAGAGAATCGCAATGGACGCCGTATCCCCCATAGAACCCAACGGCTCTTTGCCTTCCACGCCCATGGGCATGATCAAACGATCCACTTCGTCTTTCGAGAAGTTGAAGAGCTTCTGTTTTTCGAGCAGGTCTTCTTTGATCAACGGCGGTGGGCAGTAATCGAGCAAGATCGCCCGGGGATCAAAGCGCACGTCTTTGTTCTCAGGAAAATCCTTAGGATCAAGGAAGCTCAAGGCCCCGCTCAACACGTTGATCGTGACGGACTCACCCGAAGAGAGTGCACCCTTGGCTAAGATCTTATCGGGCGTGGTTCTAAAAACTCCGGCCTCGGATGAAAGATAGAAGTGATCCTCGGTGCGCTGCCAGCGGCAGGGTCTAAACCCGTTGCGATCCAGGCGCGCGCCGATGTACTTGCCATCGCTGTAGGCCACCATCGCCGGCCCGTCCCACGGCTCCATGCCGCGACTCCAAAACTTGTAGTAGTCGCTGTTGGTGTTGGCCGGCGGAATGAGGATCGCCATGGTCTCCGAGAGTTTTGGGATGGAGCTGCGGTAGCGCAGACCTTCGGCAATGCCGTTCAAGTTCCCCGAGTCGGAAATACCTTCGTGGGTGATGAGTTCGTCTTTCACCAGCCCCAGATCTTTCTCACGGGTGATCGCCCACGCCTTGTTGCCTTCAATGGTGTTGATCTCGCCATTGTGCGCGATCAAACGAAACGGCTGGGTCTTATCCCAAGTTGAAATGGTGTTGGTGCTGAAACGGCGGTGAAAGAGCGCGAAGTTGGTTTTGAATTTAGGATTTTTTAAATCGAGGTAGAAGTTCTTTAGATCTTGGCTGCGGCAAAGCGCTTTGTAGATGATGTTTCGCGGAGAGAGTGAGTTGAAGAAGAACTCTTGGTAGATGCCGTTTTCTTTTTCTTTGGTGCGTGTGCTTTGTCGAGCGTTGTACAAAAGTCGCTCGAAGCTATAGAGCGTGCGGCAGTGAGCGGGACGCTCGATGATCGCTTGCGTGAGATAGGGCATGATTTTAATCGACGTCGGACTGATCGCCTGGGTGTCGATAGGCACTTCACGGTACTCCACCACCTTCAAGCCAAATTGGCGGAAGGTTTCTTCGAACACTCTCAGTGAAGTGGCGCGCTTCTCAAGGTCCTGCGGGCAAAGGATGAAGGCCACCGCAAACGTATCCGGCTCGCGGTTGAAGAGTTCAAAAGGAATGGAGGTCATGATGCCGGCGCCGTCGCCAATGTTGTCGGGACCGACGCCTCCGCGGTGTTCGACACAGTCCAAGGCGTGAAGGCCTTCCTGCAGAATCTCGTGGGTGCGCTCATTCTTTAAGGAAACTAAAAAACCAACCCCACACGAGTCTTTTTCCATACCGCCAGCTCTCTTTGTTTGAATCCGTATTAATCATCACATGACAGCGGATTTCGAACCATAAAACTCTGCATAATTCTTGACCCTAACGCACGGGGTTTCATTAGGGCCAAAATGTTGTGAGGGATTTTGCAAATAAAAACGGGTCCCCGAAGGAACCCGTTTTTGGAGAAACATCAAGTGTTACACACTATTTTTGTTTTTCTTAGTAGCAGTATGCAGCTCTCGCTCACAAAATTCTTCTAGCAAATATGAAGATTCGGTTAGCGTTTGATCACGCCGCACGCAATGCGTTTGCCCGACTTCCCCGCGGGCTGTGATTTTTCATCATCGGCTTCGTCGTGGATGAGCACAGAACGACCGATGATCTTCTTAAATTCATCCGGTCTCACGTCCGTCAAAAGTAGATTCAACTTCCCGTGTCCGTCCGCATCAGAAATGATATTCCCGAGATCACCGAAGTGACTCTTCTCCCCGGGAGATCCGTGTGGGTGTTTCTGCGGATTGAAGTGGCCGCCGGCCGACTCATAGCCTGGCCCTTCACACTGCCCCATCTCATGGATGTGCAGCCCGTGATAAGAGTTGGGCTTGAGACCCATGATGTGCGCCTCGACGATCAGCCCACTCGCCGTGCTTTTAAATAAGACCGTGCCACTGAGGTTTTTTTGCTCACTGGAGCCCATGGTGGCTGTCGCCGTCTCGTCGTGATTGATCTTATGAGCACAGCCAGCGAGAGCGATGAGAACGATAAGTAATTTCATATAACTCCTTTGTTACTGCCCCCATCCTAGTCCTAACGCGCCCGTGAAGTTGTCTAGACCTCTACACATTCACTGCACAACTGCGCGCGGATGTTTGCGGCCGCTTCCGCGAAACTCTTAGTCACCAGGACATTTACCAAAAGGATTCCCATGAAATACATCGTACTCTCGTCTCTCCTAAGTCTCTCGGCCTTCGCGGCCATGCCGGACAAAGACACGGA
Source organism: Pseudomonadota bacterium (assembly GCA_027486525.1). Lineage (GTDB taxonomy): Bacteria > Bdellovibrionota > Bacteriovoracia > Bacteriovoracales > Bacteriovoracaceae > UBA6144. Next base: position 188 of record JAIXOY010000160.1, on the reverse strand, counting down.
TCGTGACGGCATCAAAGACGCCAACGACTACTGCGATAGCACGCCAAAGAAATCAGTGGTGGATGCCTACGGCTGCCAGACCGGTGATAAAGTCGCCATCGCCGTGGACGTGAACTTCGCCAAAGAAAGCGTGGTCGTGAACGACCAGTACCGCGGCCAGATCCAGCATCTCGCCAACTACATGACGG
>JAIXOY010000034.1 GCA_027486525.1 Pseudomonadota bacterium | reverse complement strand
TGAAGTAGTTACCGATGTAGCCCACGCCCATCACATCGTTCGATGCGTCCGTGTTGTTGTAGCCGCTGTGGTTGTAGGAAAACCGAATGTCCACGTCGTTGAGTTGCATGCCCATCAATCCCCACATGGCACGGTAGTCGAGGAGATTTGTTGTGCGAGACGCAGGTGTCGAATTTGTGAGAGCTTTGATTTCGCTCAAAGCACGCTGATATTGCGTAAGAGTTTTGTTCGCATCAGAACTGACCGGCGCACATTGCAGAAGGTTGTAGAGAAAGAATTTTCCGAGCTTCGGAAAATTCTTGTGCGCTTGCAGACGTGCGCTCAAGTGCTGGGCCATCTGGCGGTTGTAGAGTAAGCCTAGGCGGAGGCCTGGACGAAAACTAAACGCCCGGGAGGGGTCGTCTTGCTCAACGGCCAGTTCGTAGCGATAGGGATAAGTCGGGTAGTGCTCGATTTTGAGACGGCGCTTCACCATGGCCTCATCAAAGAGCGGGCGGTAGCGCGGATGGTTGACGGCAGCATCAGTCATGAAAGCTGTGTAGTCGTTGAGCTCAGCACGCTGGGCTTCGTTGTCTGCGAGCATCTCATCGTTGTCCGAGCCGTAGAAGGCCGGCCAATCCGGATACATCGAAAAAATCGGACGCCCTTGAGGACCGTGGCAGGTTAAGCAGTCCGAGGTTCCAAAAACTAGTTTACCTGGCCTCTGGAGTGGAAAATCGACTTGTTCTAATTGAAACTTCTTAGTGCTGGCGTGGAATCGCAGGATATCCAAGCGCTGACCGGCCAGCTGTCCCGGGCCTGCGCCGTTAAACGAAACCGTGTAGCCATTGCGTTCATCCCACAGGATCGCCCGTGGCAAGTTCGGATCGGCGCTTTGACTGACACGCGTTTCCACCAAATGACCGCGGGGACCGACGCGTTTGATGCCGTGTTTGAGGATAAAATTCAGGCGGAATTCTTCCGGCAGAATCGCTGGTAATTCATCCAGGCTTTTGAGCCTAGGATTAAACTTGGTAACCTGCTGTTGCAGACGCAAATTATCCATGAGCGGCGACTTTGGATCGACGTAGGCCAGCGCAGCTAGCGGCAGGAGCAAAGCGAGCAGAAGTGATTTCATAGACCTCATCTCAGCAAGCCCCGGGCCACTGAAACGAGGTTTAAACGCAGCTCGCAGAGAAGAACCTGACAGCTGGAAATGCTTTATACGGCCTGCACGATAATGAAGGTTATCGTGCAAGGGACCCTAGGAAGGCTTGAAATCTTGGGCGTACTGAGGCCTGGATTCGGCCCCATACGGGATGGTCTTGATCTCGATCTTCAGGGGTTCCTGCGCATTCCCCAGGATGGCCAGGCGCTCTTCTAGCCCCGGACCATCCTGGATGGCATCACTGTTTTGCACTTCAATTCCCAAGCGCCTGAGCTCAGTTTCGAGCCATGTGGCGATGGTCGTTTTACCCTCGCCGGCGCCTGCGAAAATTTTGATGATCATGCGACTTTTGCAGCAGGAATAGCGTCGTCGATGAGCTGGTTCACAACACTCTCTGGTAAACCGTCATAGGCAGCGGCCTTCAAAATCACCTGCAGCTTTGAGTTGAGTTTGCCAATGTTCAGACGGGTTTTGTGGTCCGATTCGCTCTCTAAAACGGCCTCATGAATGAGGTCGCGGTACTGACCAATGAGACTCTCGTGGAATTGCTCTGATGCTACTAAACGCAAGCGGTCCTCCTCAGCAAGTTTTCTCGATGAAGGTCATTCTAAGCGCAACGAATTTTGGGCCAAGAAAAAAGTTGAGCAAAATGATTGAATGCTTGAGTTTCGATAGGGTAGCCCTGCGTTTGAAAGAATAACGCCTGTTAATCTGAGACGAAACTCGATCCTTGGCAAGAAAGCTGGGCACCCTCCCCTTGGAACCTTTAGAATATAACGATCAAAGGATGAAGCATGGAAGCGCTCAGAACCGAACTCGGAAACCTCTACACCCGCGCCCTCGAAGTCATGCCCGGCAAAGGTGATGAAGCGATGCTGGCGTTCACCGCCGTGCTTTGTCAGGGCCATATCTTGATTGAAGATGTGCCGGGGATGGGCAAAACCACTCTGGTGCGGTTTTTAGCGCGGGTCATGGGCTTTGAGATGAAGCGTGTGCAGTTCACCAACGATCTTCTGCCGGGTGATATTTTAGGGGTCTCCATTTATCGTCCGGAGAATCAGCAATTCCATTTTCGACCGGGACCGATTTTCGCTGAGCTCTTACTCGCTGATGAATTGAATCGCGCCCCAGCGAAAACCCAGTCTGCTTTGTTACAGGCCATGGAAGAACGCATGGTCACGGTAGAAGGGGTGAACCATCCCCTACCGGCGACCTTCACCGTCATGGCGACGCAAAATCCTCGTGGCATGGCGGGCACATTCCCGTTGCCGGAATCTCAGCTGGATCGTTTCTTGATGAAATTCCCCATGGGCCTGCCACCCCGAGAAGCCGAGAAAGCCTTGCTCGCCGGGCCGTCTCGCCGGGATGTGGTTGATCAGATGGATGCGCTCTTCACGCCACAAAAAATTCTCGCGATTCAAAAAGAAGTCACCGCCGTGAAAGCGTCGGACGCGGTGTTGGATTATGTTCTGCGTTTACTGGAAGAATCTCGTCGCTCCACGGAGCTTCGGCCACTTTCTCCCCGGGCCGGTCTGGATGTGGTCCGCGCCGCTCGCGCCTGGGCCTGGACGCATGGCCGCAGTTATGTGCTACCAGAAGACGTGCAGCACATTTTTGCCGCGGTCGTGGGTCATCGTTTGCCGTTGCAAGAGGCCGGCTGCGCCGAAGAGCATCGCCTGGGCCGCGCGCTCATGGCGAAAGTGCCCGTCGTCTAATGGGGCTCAAGAGTTTCATTCACCGACGTATCCGTCGTAAGTCGCAGGTGTACTTGCGGCCTACCATCGAGGGCTGGTGGTGGCTGGGGACGCTCCTGGTGCTGATGCTCATGGGCTGGGGTTACACCAATAATCTCTGTCTCGCCTTGGGTATGCTCCTCTCCGCTGTGACTGTTGTGTTGTTGATGGAAGCGCATTTCAACTTAGATGGTGTTCGTTTGAACGTGCTCATGGTGGAAGACCAGTACCAAGGAAGTGCCGCTTCTTGGCGACTCTGGTGGCAAGCGCGTCGTTCGCGTCCACGGCACAAGCTCATGTTGTGTTGGGACGGCGAAGGACCAGAGGGTGAGTTTTCTTTGCCGGCCAAGACTGAAGGTGAAGCGCAGGGAAGTTGGATTTTTTCCAAGCGGGGAGTTTGGCGTAATACGTATGCCAAAGTGACGTCGACCTACCCTCTTGGGTTGTTTCGTGCCTGGAGCTATCACCCAGTGACTGTTGAGGCGTGGGTTTACCCCAAGCAGGTTTCCGGAAATGTACCCAATCGCTATTGGGATGAGGGTCTGGGCCAAACGCGCGCCTTCGAATCGCACTCCGGGGATGAGCCCGGAGATTTTCGTCGCTACCAAGAGAGTGACTCACCGACACGGATTGCTTGGAAGGCCATGGCCCGTGGGATGCCTTTGCACGCTAAAACCTTCGTCGAAGAGAAATCGCAGCGGGCGTTTTATCAATGGCCCTGGGGCAACGCGGATGAGAACGCGCGTGGGCGCTTGGCGTTTATGATTGAGCAGCACTACCGTGCGCAGGAAAGTTGGGCCGTCACGATTCATGGCCTGACGTTGCCTCCTGACAGTGGTCCGCTTCATCGCCAAAAAACCCTGCGTGGCTTAAGCGAGGACGTTTCATGAAGCGTCTCCCCTGGCATCACCCGTTGGTTCTTTTTGCGATCTCCTGGATCGTTTACATCGCGTTGGTGTGGGAAGAGGTCACACTCCCTACGCTGATGACCGTGGCCGCGGTTATCCTCGTGCGACTCACCCATCGTAAGTTGCCCGATGTTGTTCCGAAGATTGTGGGTCTGACCTTGTTCGTGTTGGCCTTCGTAAAACACGGCCGCCACGTGAATCCAGAAATGGGACTCAACCTCTTGCTCGCCGTGGTCGCGCTGAAAATGCTGGAAGCCAGAAACGGTCGTGACTGGCGCATGCTGACCCTGGGAACCTTTCTACTCTGGGCCACTGGTGCTTTGTTTGTAAAAACCCCGCTGTATTTCTTATGCGCCATCGTCGGGTGTGCCGTGGCCTTGATGGCGCTCGTGCGGGGCCTCGGCGAAGAAGTGGATGTGAGCTGGAAAGAGCTGTGGGTGTGGGTGCTAAGGGCGGCACCGCTGGCCGTGATTCTTTTTTTCTTGTTGCCTCGGTTTAGTGCAGGCCTGTGGACACCGCCGCAGCCAGCCCCCGAGGGGATTGTGGGATTTAGCGAAGAAGCTCGTCCGGGAGATGTGAGCGAGCTGCGCACCAGTGGAGAGTTGGCCTTCCATGCGATGGTGACTCCACTACCGGCGAAACGCGATCTCTACTGGCGCGGGATGACGCTCACGGGCCATGACGGTTGGAACTGGTTTGCCATTCCCCGCGATGAAGACTGGGGCTCCTTTGCGGACAATGGGCGCATCCCCGGGGCCAGCTGGTGGCGGCAAGACATCATTCACAAGAAAGAAGCACGCCGGGCCTTCGCTCTGGATTGGCCACAGTGGTGGGAGGCGAATGGGAAGCAAGCTCCCGCGGGCACGCACGCGACCATGAGATTTTTTCCCTACAGCACGCTCCGCCGGTACACGGCACTTTCGTCGGCAGCCAAAGGGGCCCCTGCACTTTCCAAGCATGCGCAAAAAGAAAGTCTCAACGGTCTGAATCGCCGTAAGCTCCCAGCTGAGCTCACAAGCTTTAGTGGAAAGACTCTCGCTGAAGCACAAGACGCGCTCGCGAAGTATTTCCAGCAACAGGGTTTCACCTACTCACTTTCTCCGGGTAAGGTGGTGAGTCTCAGTGAATTTTTCCAAGTCAAGAAAGGCTGGTGTGCTCACTACGCGTCCACCACGGCCCTCGTACTGCGTGCCTGGGGGTTCCCTTCCCGTCTCGTCTCCGGTTACCTCGGGGGCGCTTTTAACTCCGTCTCAAACTACTACACCGTTACGGAAGACGATGCCCATGTGTGGGTGGAGTCCTGGGATGGCGAAAAGTGGCTGCGCGTGGACCCCACACTTTGGGTCGTACCAGAGCGGGCGGAACTCGATGGCGGTGAGTTTTTTCGTCAACGGAGTGCTACGGACCGTTTCTTCGATAGTCGTCATCTACCAGCGTGGGTGCGCGACACGCAGATGTGGGTAGATTCCATCAACTATCGCTTCCTGGTGTGGAGCGAAGAGTTTGATCGCGATCAGCAGCGCAGCTGGGCCGAAAAATTAAACTGGAATCTCAGCACATTCTACATGGCGGGTCTCTGGGTGCTGCTCGCGAGTACCTTGGGGTTTTGGGCCTGGGAATACTACCAGTCACGCCCGCGCCAGAACTTGCACAACGATCGGCAAAGGACGTGGTTTGCGTTTGAGAAGTGGCTCAAGCACCAGGGAATCGCGAGTTCAACACAGCTCGGCCCGCGGGCCTTGAAAACTCGTTTAGAAAATGATGAGTTTGCCCAGAAAACGAAGGCCATCGATTGGCTGGAGAAATGGGAAGCCGTGGTTTACGCTGCCGAGCCGAGCCAGCAAGAGCTCAAGGCCTTGCGAGTGTTGCTGAAAGGTTAAGATTGTTCTTCAGGTGGAGCGGCCTGCGTAGCATTTTTCGCCGCTTCTTCTTCCGCCGCTTTGCGGGCCTCTTCTTCGGCCTTGGCTTTCTCTTCAGCCTCCAGTTGGGCTTTTTGCTGGTTGAGAATATCCTGCCACTTGCCTTTATTGAGCGTCTGGAAATTTTCCAATTCAGCCAACTTGGCGGCGTCGTGGTCTTTGAAGAAAATCGCATTCACAAAACGACGAAGCGTTTTTTTCTCGAGCTCACCCACACCGTTCACTAGCGCATAGTAGGCCGGGGCTTTGCCGAGTTGCGGATGTTCCGCGACCGTGATGTAGCCCACAAACGGAGCCTCCACTCGCAACACGGTCCCCACCGGGAGCGCTCGGTTGCAGGTGAACACCAAATCAGTTTCGGAAATCTGCACGAGATTGATGACTTCTTCGATCTCGCCGATGGACATGGGACTCGTTTTTTTAATGAACACTTTTGGTTCCGGAATCTCCAGGCCCTGCTTTGCCACGGCATCCTTAAGTTTCTTGTCGAACACCGAAGCCATCTTCAGGAGAACTTCAGGTCCGACGGGTCCGCTGTAGGCCATGATCTGTGGATACTGATACGAAGCCTGCAGTTCTTTTGACGTGCCCGTTGAATTGAAAACCACAAAGAACGGCGGGTCTTTCGGGTATTTCTGCTTCACAAAAAGAATGATGGATTGAAGCATGGCCATGTCGTTCAGCGGCGCTTCGGGTGTTGCACCTTCTTTAGGAACATCGAGCGAGAAGGCGATCACCTGCGGACGCTGGCCATCGATCTCCAGAGCGATGTCTCTGAGAAAGGGCTGGCAACGAATGGCGTAGCCGTACTTATCTGTGCGGGCGAGATTTTGATAGAACGTAAACTCCCGATCGACGACGAGGACGCGCACCGTTTTTTGCTGAGAGCGATCAGTGTTGTCTTCCAGCCACGCATTCATGGCTTTTCTGGCCTTCACGACAGCGTGATCACGCTCGCCTTCCAGTTCTTTTATGCGTTGAGGATCGTCACCATCGACTTTGATGACCGGATCAACCCACTCGAACTGCGCATCGACGGCGTACTTGAAGTGGTAAAAGACGAGGGACTGGGAACTGGCTTGAACCTTGACGAGGTTCGAAGGGATGAGCTTCTTCTGAACCCAGTGATGCTTGAGTCGGAGCTCAGCACCTTTGCTGAGGTTGAGATTGGTTTCAAAATGCACGAAGTCAGCGGCCACGAAGCCGATCTTGCAAAGATGTCCTGCCGTGAGTTCTTTGGAGATTTTTGCAGTGGCGAATCCGTGTTCTTTTGCCTGTCCTGGACTGATCAAACTGACAGCGTCGAAGACGACGTCAAAAGTTTCCGCGCTCTTGATGTGGTTGATCCCAAGTCCAGAGAGGAAGCTTTCCTTCATTTGCTCGGGAGGTGAGAGATAGTCGTGCAGACCCACCACGGGAAATGGACGGAGTGTTGTTGTTCGCACCAAGAGTCGTGAAAGATGAACGTAATCGTCGGTGTACTTAGAATAATCGACAAAGACCAGCGCCGGGTTCAGCGCCATCACTCTAATGATCAGCGCCTGAATGCGCTCGGGGGTGTGTTCGGCGAGCTGTTCTAGTTTGATCGCGGGATAAAGGCGTTGAAACTC
>JAIXOY010000308.1 GCA_027486525.1 Pseudomonadota bacterium | reverse complement strand
TGCGCCCCAGGGGTTCAGCTCCGAGCGTAGAGAAAATCCAGACAGACTCTGGTGCGGCCGTGAATTTGAAGTAGAGAGTCTGCAGCAAAATGATCGCCGGGATCACTTGGCATAGAAACAGCAACTTTTTCATGAAAACTCCCGAAATGTTTATATCTTAACATTATGCAAACTCTTGCGACCCCGACAAGGGTTAATTATAATGGCTTCATGTCAGACCAAAGTCTTCCCCTCACACCCAAGAGATTGCAGCTCAAGAAAGCTCTTAAGGAGCCCAAGCTTGCCCTCTGGCGCTCCATGCTGATGACGGTGGAACTGATCTACGGCCAGTTAGAAAAAAAACTCTCGGAGAAAGACTGTACCTATCCGCGGTTTCGCCTGCTCTTCGCTTTGTATTTCGATGCGCCGCTAAGTGCCACTCAGCTCGCTGACCGCCTGCACGTGTCCCGCGGCAATATGAGTAGCTTTGTCCGTCGCCTTGAAAACGATGGATTGATCTATCCATGTCCGCTTCTCTCCACCAAAGGTCGGCCGAAATTTTTTCTCTCGCCCGCCGGCACTCGCTACGCTGAAGAGTTAATGGATTTTCATTTCGCCAACATCAAAGACATCCCGCTTAAAATGTCGGCCAGCTCGCGAGAAGAATGGCTGCAGCTGCGAGCCACTTTAGACAAATACTATGACGCTCAGTGATCGCTGGCATCGACTGTGGCGCTTTGAATACTGGCCGTTCTGGGCTTTTTATCTCCCCGTGTGGTTCGCCTGGCCCTTCATGGCGATCAGAGGTCGCTCCTTAGTTTTCTTTACCGCGTCGAACCCTTTTATTCCGCTGGGCGGCTGTCTCGAAGAATCCAAGAGCCAAATTCTGCGCCAACTTCCCAGCGCCTATCTTCCCGACTGGAAACTTGTGTCGACCCTCGCAGAGTGCGACTCCCTGACTTTCTCGTGGCCCCTCGTCGCCAAGCCTGACGTGGGTGAACGCGGTGACAACGTGGCGATCGTGCGCGACTTGAGTGCACTCAAAGACTACGCTCGCAAACTGAAGCGGCCTTTTATCGTGCAGGAGTTCCTACCTTCACCTTTCGAAGCGGGTGTCATGGTGGTGCGACTTCCCGACACGAATCAAGTGCTTGTCACCTCGATCGTGACCAAAGGTTTTCTGCAAGTGACGGGAGATGGCAAGCGCGACATCGCTGCCCTCATCGAAGCCCTGCCACGAGCACGCTTTCAATGGCAACGGCTCAAATCTTTGGGCGTCGATGGTGCGCGGGTACCGAGCAAAGGCGAAGTCGTGCTGCTGGAGCCGATTGGTAATCACAAACGCGGCACCACTTTTATCGGCGGGCAACATCTGCGCAACGCCGCCGTCCAGGCCACCGTGGAAAAGATTGTCGCAGCTGTTCCCGGCTTTTACTTCGGTCGCTTTGATTTGAAAGCGCCAAGCTTGGAGGCTTTTGTTCGAGGCGAAGGCTGGAAGATCATGGAGCTCAACGGAGCCTTTTCAGAGCCAGGCCATATCTACGATCCCGATGAAAAACTTTGGCGCGCTTGGCGTGACCTCGTTTATCACTGGTGGATGCTCGCCGTCGTTAACGGCCAAAATATCCGTCGTGGCCAACATGCCGGTGGCTTCTGGGAATTCATGCGGGTGTGGAAGGCGTACCGCCACCGCGACTTGCCGTAAACTTTCCTTTGACCCAATGGCCTAGGCCCATGAGACCAAGCCCCACCAGCGCCCATCCCCACCAAGGGACGAAACTAAATTCGCGCACGAAGTGCTCAGTTCCTGCTAACAGAAGTCCGGTCCACACCACGGTGGATGGAAAAGTGATCAGCAAAAAGAGACCGATCGGGAAACGAAAAAATCCGGCCGCACCGAAGGTGAGTGTGCGCAATCCCGGAACGAACCGTGCCAGCACGAGATCGAATTTTGTGGGTCGATAGCTCCAGGAACGCTGGCGAAAAAATCCCGCTCGCACTCCGCGACCTAAACCATAAAGCCCGACATCTCCAAGGAAAATCCCAACTCCCAACGCCAGAAGAGCAAAGGGCCAGGAGACGAGACCCTTGGCGAGGAGTACACCCGTCGCAATGGTGGCCGGGTCTTCTAAAACAAATGTGGCCACGACGATGGCCACAAACAGGAGCACGGGCTGTTGTTGCAGCCCTAAAAAGATACTTTGAAAGTCTATTTGCGAGAGGTCCATACTTTGTCAGCTTTGCTCTTCAAGGACGTTTCGTCCTTATTCCACTTCTTAAGAGTATTGCCCCAGATGCCATTATAGAAAAGATAAAGTCGGCCATCGAGGACTTTAAACGTTTCAGGGTCCACCTCGACCTCTTCGCCGTCGGCCATGGCAAAAGCGCACCAGCCACCATAAGCGGGAACGTACTTCGCTGGGGTCGCCTGAAACGCCGCGAGATTGGCAGCGCTTGAAAACAGATAGGTTACGCCGTCATGGGCAGATTTAAACTCTTTCTTACCGGGATGAGCTTTTTGCTCAGTCTGATAACTTACAACATCATACCCTGCTGCACCGTATCCCCCTTGAGGATTATGAGGACGAATGTCGGCCGCCTGGACTATGCTTGTCCCAACGAAAACAACGAGTGTCACAAACAAAGTTCTGAGTGCATTCACATGGGCCCCCTTGATTAATGTTTACATATTAACATAAAATAAAGTCTTATGAATACTTGGGTTGAAAAAAATGAGTTTGTTGAGCAAGTTGAGATGCTCGTCCAACGATTTATAGAGAAAGACCCACGGGCTCGGGACCCGCGCTCACTGCTCAAAGAAATATCGACACCTCCGGCTGTGACCACACCAGATGTTGGCATCCGCAGTCGCCAGGTCATGTTTCAAAACGAAGAATTCGAACTTGTGTTGATGACCTGGGGAGTAGAGAGTGCCTCTCCGATCCATGGCCATGGCGGAAGCCAGTGCTACATGCACGTCCTCAGTGGCGAACTCATCGAGACGCGCTACCGGCCTTACGGTTCGACGCCGCTGCATGCAGCGACGCTAACAACTGCTTCAGTCACTCATATTCACGATGAAGCGAGTTTCCATAAACTCTCGTCAGTCACCGGTGCTGTGAGTCTGCATCTCTATGCTCGCCCCTTACATAGCATGCAAGTTTTCGACGAAACGAAAAACGAGTGGGTCAATAAAGGTGCCGATGAATCACTCTGAAGTGCTCCAGCTCGCACAGAAAGCCATCGACCAATACCTCCGTCAACTGCACGACCAAGGTGTGGGCAAGTCTCAGACTCCTCTCGCTCTTAAAGAGCAACTGAATCTTAGCCTCACGGCTACGGCACAATCTGATTTTCAATTACAGCAGGATTTGCAGAATTATCTCAAGCACGCTGTCGGCACACTTGATCCGCGTTTCATGAATCAACTCTTCTCTGGCCTCCAGCCATGGGCCCTGGCCGGTGAAATGCTCGCCGCTGTGACCAACACCACCATGGCCACTTACGAAGCTTCACCCGTGGCGACATTGATGGAGCGGGAACTCGTGCAGCATCTTTGCGGCTTCGCTGGCTGGAAGACCGGAGATGGCATCATGGTCACCGGTGGCTCGAACGCTAATTTGGTCGGCATGCTCATGGCACGCAATAAACTTTTTCCGGATTATAAAAAAACCGGAGTGAGCGGCGCTCGCTTGGTGGCGTTTGTCAGCGAAGAGGCCCACTACTCTTTTGGAAAAGCCGCCAACATCATGGGGCTGGGAACAGATAACATCCGTGCCATCGCGGCGGATGCAGCAGGTCGCATGTCTACGGCCGCACTGAAGGCGGCCATTCAACAGAGTCGGGCAGCGGGCGAACACCCCTTCTTCGTGGGCGCAACTGCGGGCACAACCGTCCTAGGTGAGTTCGACCCGATCGATGAATTGAGCCTCATCGCGCGTGAAGAAAAACTGTGGCTGCACGTGGATGGCGCTTGGGGTGGCAGCGTGTTGCTCTCGCGCAAACATCGCCATCTCATGAGCGGCATTGAAAAAGCCGACTCTCTTGGCTGGGATACCCATAAGATGCTCGGCACAGGCCTCGTCAGTTCATTCTTTCTCACTCCTCACGCGAACGCCCTCCGCACTTCACACGGCGGTGGTGGTGCGGATTACATCTTCCATGCTTCTGACGCTGGGTCGTGGGATCTTGGTCCCTCCTCTCTGCAGTGCGGACGCAAGGCCGACGCGATCAAGGTTTGGTTTGCCTGGCGTGCTCTGGGTGACGATGGTTTGGAAACCTACGTCGATGCACTTTTCGCCAATGCCCAAACTGCAGCGACCCTGGTGAAACAAACGGCTGGGCTAGAACTCGTATGTGAGCCGACCTCATTGAACGTCTGTTTTCGCGTGAAACGCCCTCACCATGTAGCGAGTGCTCAGTGGCATCGCATGCTACGCGAGCAGTTAATGAATAAGGGTCAGGCGATGGTGAACATGGCGACGAGGAAAGACGACTCCTTCATTCGCCTCATCACGGCTCATCCCGGACAAAACGAAAAAATCTTAAAGTCGCTTCTTTCTGACCTCCTGAAAGCAGCGGAAGAACTTAACCACTAGGATGAACATGCCATTCGTACTTTTCTTTTTTCTCGCTTTATGCGGGACAGAGAATTCCTTTGCCGCCGCTCACCACAAAGGCACGCTCAGTAGCGTGAATCTCGGGACACGTTACTCTTCTTTGCTGCAAAGACGCGGCGTGATCTTCTATCGGGACTTTCAATTTGATCCCATCCTTGCGGTTTTCCTGTTTGATGATCGGCTCGAGTACCTTGGCGACTCCATCGGTTTTCGCGACTTCGTCTACAGTGACAAGATTCGCCTGCGCACGCGGATGGTGCAAATCAGTGACAACCCCCTTTTCCCGTCTTATGCCTCCGTTAAACGGGGCAACCCGAACCGACACGACACCTATGAATTCACCAATAGCGTGGAGTTCTTTTTTCCCGGCTATAACAGTGACTACGTCGCCGAACTTGATCTAAGCCATGCGAAAGATCTGAACCAGCATCATGGAAACTACTTCGAGGCTCAAGGAAAGATTAAACTCTTTAGCTATAAAACTCTTGAGCCCAATCTGGTCGTGACTGCCGGCATCGGAGACAAGGCGCACAATCAATACTTTTACGGGCCGGACGATGACGCCTCGGGACTCAACAACGCGTCCTACGGGGTGTGGATCGCTCTCCCGGAAGAAGCCGATCGCTTCTACCCCATAATTCAATTGAAACACTTCACCACTCTGGGGGATCATCGTCAGGCAGCTTTTGCGAAAAAGCGCAGCGATGGAATCCTCTTTTCATTCATCGCAACCTTCGGTGTTTTAGATTTATGGCGCGACTGATTTTATTTTTTCTATTGCTCACGTCATGCGCTTGGCAAAATCCCATGAAGTCGATCAAAGCTGACATCGCGAGCTTCGAAGCACTGCGTCCGTCCCACTTCATCACCTATAAAACCAAAACACGTTCCATGCGCCTGGCGTGGAATGGAAATCCGGAGAAGCGACCTCTGCTTTTCGTGCACGGTTCGCCGGGGTCCTGGGAAGCGTGGGCGCAGTTTTTACAAAATCCAAAACTCGCGGAAGAGTTTCATCTCATCGCCGTTGATCGCCCGGGCTTTGGGGGATCAAGTGCAGGCCTCACAGAAAGGAATCTCGACCTGCAAGCGGACGATGTGGTCCAAGCACTGCAATTCAACAAAAGTGGGCTGCCGGCGATTTTGGTGGGCCACTCTTTCGGTGGTCCGGTGATCGCCCAGATGGCGGTTAACTATCCTGACAAAGTGGCAGGACTGATCTTCGTCGCCAGCTCCGTCGATCCCGAGTTAGAGGAAATAAAGTGGTATCAGCACGTCGGCACCTGGTGGCCCTTTCGTGCTTTGCTGCCCAACGACCTACGGGTCTGTAATGAAGAGATTTACGCTCTCAAACCCCATTTAGAGACACTTCGCACAAAAATGAGTCTCATCGCCGTACCGGTCATGATTATTCACGGGGATAAGGACCCGCTGGTTCCAGTGGGAAACGTGTCTTTCTTACAAAAAACACTTTCACCTGGACTGATTAAGGGGGCCACCATACTTCAAGGTATGAATCATTTTATCCCTTGGAAATCACCTACTTCAATCCTCGATTCTATCGAATCTTTGCGCCTGCTGTTGAAGTAAGATTGGACCACATGGAAACGCTCAACTGGACCCAGGCCCTTAAATACTTCGTCGTGCGCTCGCCTCATTACATGAAGCTCAAGGGCGGACGTTTCCTTCCGGCCATCGTCAAACTGCAGTTTGAGAATGCCACCTACGAAGTGAAGACCATCGATCACGTCGATGAGCTCGATCAAGTGCTGCGCCTGCGCTTCGAAGTCTTTTTTAATGAGTTTGCGACATTCCGGCCGCCAAAATATCTCATGCCCTACGACATCGATGGGAACGACTTCAAGTGTGACCATCTCATCGTCAAAGAAAAGCGCAGCGGAAAGATCATCGCCTGCTACCGGTTGATTTCATCGCAGCGTCTCAAGAAAGGTGAACGCTACTACACCGAAGGTGAGTTCAACCTCGACGACTTCTTAAGAATCCCCGGCAACAAACTTGAGCTGGGCCGCGCCTGTGTCCACAAAGACCACCGCTCCGGCATCGTGGTGCGCCTGTTGTGGCGAGGTCTGTGTGAGTACGCGGCGAAGACACAAACTAAATACATGTTCGGCTGCTCCAGCGTGGGCCGCAAAGACTTCGGCAGCATGCCGAGCTTGATGAAGTCGACCCATGCGAACAAGGCCTTCTTGGAAGACTACCAAGTCTTCGCGCAGCCGGATTTCGCTCTCAAGCATTTTCCCGAATTGAACGTAGACATGAGTTTTGATCCGAGCGAGATCACCACGGATAAAAAACATTTGAACTCATTGCTAAACATGTACATCCTCGCCGGAGCCAAGGTCGGGAAAGACTTCGCCTACGATGAGGAGATGGACTGCATCGACATCTTCACGGTGATCGACTTCAATGCCATGAATCCGGCGTTCGATCGCCGCTTCGACAATGGACCCTCTAAATGATCATCGCGGTTTTGAAGTTCGCAGGTATCTTTGCGATCATCATGGCCCACCTGGTTCACCACACCCTCATTTCTTTTATTATTCGTGATGAGCAAAAAAAGCTCCGCTACTACTTGCGAAGCATCGCTCGCACGGCGGGCCTTGGGTTAAAAATCCTCAACGTCAAAATCGAGTTTCCCCGCGGAAAAACTGATCTCGCCAAATCTTTTATTGTTTGCAATCACGTCTCGTATCTCGATGCTCTCGTGCTCTTCCATCACTACCCATCCCTCTTCATTACTTCCGTAGAAATTCGCGAAACATTCCTACTTGGGAAGCTCTGCGATCTCGCCGGGTGCTTCTTCGTGGAGCGACGTCGGAGCAAGCGTACGCCCGATACCATTGGCCAGGAAATGGGCAGTATGAAGCAGCGCCTCACGGAAGGATTCAGCATCCTCTTGTTTCCAGAAGGTACCAGCTCAAATGGCTCAAGTGTTCTCCCCTTCAAAACGCCCTTTTTTCAGACAGTCATCGACTGCAAAGTTCCCCTTTACCCGCTATGCTTAAAGTATGTTTCGATCAACGATCAAAAGTTCTCGCCCGCTAATGCCGACTTCGTTTGCTGGTACGGCGATATGACTTTCCCGGATCATCTCTTTAAACTTTGCCGCCAGAAGAAAGTCGTGGCCCACGTCACAGAGATCCCTGCGATTCATCCTGCTCCCGAGCACGATCGCGTAGGGCTCGCCCGCCTCTCGCACGAACTTATCAGCGAGGCCTATGCAAAAAGTTAAATGGCTGGGCGTTCCGTTTCACTACGGGCAAGGCAACAAAGGCGTCGCCGCTGCGAGCTTGTTCTTGCGCGGGATTGGACTGATTCAAGAGCTTGAAAAAGTCGCCGCCGTCGAAGACTTAGGCGACATGTCTTTCACCCTCATGGCGGAAAAAGACTCGTCGATCCGGTTCGAACAAACGGTCGCCTTTGCTTGTGAGCACATCAGCACCACCGTCGCCAAAGCGGTTTCAGACGACCTCCTGCTGATCGTCGGCGGCGATCACGGCTTAAGCCTCGGCAGTATTCATGGCATTCTCAGTAAGACTCCTGAGACGATTGTGGTGTGGGTGGATGCCCACGGGGATATGAATCCTCCGACGGCTTCGCCGACGGGAAATTTCCACGGCATGCCGCTCGCCTTCTTACTTAAGCAGGCGGGTCAACACAAGGCCTTCGATTGGGTGAAGAGCACTCTGCGTCCGGAGCAGTTGATTCTTCTTGGCCCGCGCTCGCTCGATCCCGAAGAGAAGCGCCTGATTCGCGAACTCAATATCACCTACCATTCGACGGATGAGATTCATGCGCAAGGCATGACCACTCTCCTGCACAATGCCCTCAAGACACTTGATCCCCAAGGGAAATGCCCCATCCATTTGAGCTTTGATGTCGACGCCTGTGACCCCGAGACGATGCCTTCGACCGGAACTTTAGTTTCACGAGGCCTTGATGCTAAAGACCTCAAAGAGCTCGGCCATGAACTCGCCCAGACGGGGCGTCTACGTTCCATCGATCTCGTCGAGTTCAATCCGTTCATTGGCTCACCCGAAGATCTGAAACTCAGTCTGCAAGGGGTGCAGGACTTTCTCACCCAAACTCTCAAGTCATTTTAAGGCACCAGCAAGCGGCCAATCCGTCCTTCGTCGCTGCCCAGATAAAGATAACCATCGGGCCCCGTTCGCAGACTGCGCCAGCGGTATTCGAGCTTCGAGAGCAGCGCCTCTTGTTTGATGACCTTGTTGTCTTTGATCTCCAGGCGGCGCACG
>JAIXOY010000240.1 GCA_027486525.1 Pseudomonadota bacterium | reverse complement strand
TGGCGCAGAAGATAGAAGCCGGTGAAGAGAGTCCACCCACCCACTCCGAGCATGACTCCGAAGTTTTCGCCGACGCTGCCGAGGTATCGATTGAGCGCATCGAACAGCACCACCGCGGTGGGGTCGTCACTTCTTTGCGCCAAGCTTGGCTGCACGGTGAGCCAGCGCAAAATCCCTAAGCTCTTGAAAAAAACTCCCGCGAGCCCAAGAATAGTGGCGAGCCGAAGCCGTGTGCTGTTTTCTTGCGTGAGGATCCGTTCGCTCAAGACGACAATAGGTAAGAAGAGGAGCGTTGAGGTCAGGTAGCAAAGGTAGCCCCACTTCACGGCCAGCGGCGCCGAGCTCACGAGACGCATCAACGTCGCCGCCGGATAGTCCAAGCTCTGGGGCCACTCCACTGAACCAGCAAGGATCATCACCGCCGACCACATGAGAAGCGACTGTGCGATGAGGAACCAGAACAAAACACGTCCATAAATTTTCATAAGATCTCCGAGGCTTAAGTCCTGCTATGATTCTCGGGGCAAATGAGATATTGTTAAATAGCTATACAAGGATGATTACCATGCATAAAAGCATAGATATTAAAGCCCAAGACCTGGACTTCATTCTGGTTCTCTACCGAAAGAAGACGCTCACCGAAGCGGCCAAGTACCTG
This sequence comes from Pseudomonadota bacterium, assembly GCA_027486525.1. GTDB lineage: Bacteria > Bdellovibrionota > Bacteriovoracia > Bacteriovoracales > Bacteriovoracaceae > UBA6144. The sequence goes on along the minus strand of JAIXOY010000240.1, from coordinate 3,552 downwards.
GGCCTCGAGCAATCCACGCTGTCGCGCCAGCTCACGCAACTCGAAGAGCGCCTCGGCGCGACTCTCTTCGCGCGCCACCGGCGAGGTCTCACGCCGGGTCCACTGGCTCTGGAACTGCTCCCGCACGCGGAGCGCATGGAAGTGGTGATCCGCAACGCCAACCACGCCACCGCCGTCACCTCAGAGCAACCCGTGGGCGAAGTCACCATTTCGTGCGCTGACGCCATCGCCGATCGCATGCTCGCACCGCTCCTGGGACAATTCATGAGTGAGCATCCCCACATCCGACTGAAAATCATGAGCAGCGTGGAGATCGTCAACCTGGATCGCCTCGACTGCGACATCGCCCTTCGCCTCGGCGTACGGCCCGAGGGTGACGCCATCATTACGAAACTCTCCGAGTCGCGCATCATCCCCTTCGGGCATCCGAAGTTTCTGCCGACGCAAGGAAGGGCCAGCCTCGCCGATCTTCCCATTCTTCATCGCAGTGAAATGCAGAGTCCCGATTCGCGGCAGCTGCAAAAAAACTTTCCCCAATCTCTGCTCATGCTGTCGAATCGCATGACGACCTGTATCCTCGCCGCGGAACAAGGGGCAGGCGTAGTGTTTTTGCCCGAGGCCTTCGGAAAACGTGTGGCGAGTCTCGTGGCGATCCCCGTGAGCGACTGGGATCCACCGACGATTCCTCTCTACCTCGCCGCGCCCAGGGTCGTCCGCAAGCTCAAGCACGTGGACGCCACCTGGACGTGGATCAAGAAGATGTTCTAGTTCGCGAGGATCACCTTATCTCCGCACAGCTGGACGGCCTGCTTGATGAAGAGGCGATTCTTCACGGCCTTCAGACACTCCAGCGGAGCGAGGTCGCCCGCGCCCGCACAAAGCTGGATGGCGTCTTTTGCGAACAAGCTGCCTTTGGCCTCCGCGAAGCATTCCAGCGGGGCGAGCGTCTCGGCGCCCGAGCACAGCACCGCCTTGTCAGGAGCAAAGAGGCCGCGGGGAGCTTCTCGCAGGCACGTCACCGGAGCTTCGCTCTGTGCTCCTGCGCAGAGGATGGCGGCATCCTTCGAGCTCAATTTTTTCAGCGCCAGGTCGTAGCAATCTGACGGGCCCGCGAAAGCGGAAAAAGAAACGAGGAACAATAAAAACTTCATGGGATCTCCTGGTGCGTGGTTATTCGGTCGTTTATCAATCTAGCGCAGGACACCTCTTCCCCCTATGATCATCGCCGCAGAAATCCTGACCGAACTCTCGGTGTCTCGGTCAAGGGTTTGGCGTCTTCGGTCATAGGGCCCAGCGCGGGGCCCGACGATACTAGAGACACCAAGGAGTTCCCATGAAACGTCTCATCCTCGCTCTCACCCTCGCCTCCTCTCTCCCCGCCACCGCCGGAACCTGGGCCCTCGAAGCCGATGCACTTTCGTTCTTTCTGAACGGCCACTCCACCATCATTCGCCACACCTGGGACAGCGGTTTCGAAGTCGCGCTGGGCGCCGGAAAGTTCACGCTTCCGAGTGCCATCGTCGAGGGCGAGCAAAACGACTACGACGCCGCCAAGTGGAAAGCGGAAAGTGAAAGCATCCAGGTCGCTCGCCTCGGTTATCGCTTCGGCAAGGCCTACGGCAACGGCTGGGCGTTCCACCTCATCGCCATGAACCAGCGCTGGCACGTGGAAAGCAAGCGCCTCGAGCTGAGCACCCGCTACTCGGTGCTCGCGACGGGACTTTCGGTTGGCCACTACTACCACCTGTCAAAAAGCTTTTACCTCTACCCGGTTGTGTCGGTGACACAAAACAACATCTACCAAGGCGACGCCAAGGTGGGTGGCCGCAGCTACGACGTCCCGGCCGCAAGCTGGAGCGGATCGCTCCATGCGGGGTTTGAGTTTTAGTTGAGAGAACTTTCCTCGTCTGTTAAATTAGGCAGACGAGGATTCCATGGCCCTTTCGATTTCAAACACCCTAGTTCGCTCGCTCCTTTTTGTGACGGAAATGTTCGGTGTCTCCGCACAGGATGCGCTCGCCGACACCGGCCTCACGCTCGAGCAGCTCACGGATCTCGATGGTACCGTCCCCGAGAGTGACTACGACCGCGTGCTCGCCAACTGCGCTCGTCTCGTCAAGGATGACCACTTCGGTCTGCATCTTGGCCAAAAGCTCACGCTGCAACAGTTGGGAGTCATCGGCTACTTGATGATGAACGCCGAAACATTTTCAGCGGCCCTCGAGGCCTACCAGAAGTTCCAAAAATCCCTCGGCGAATCCATCGTGCTGAGCTGGAGCACTCAGGGAGCTGTCGCGCGCATCACCTGCGAGTCTTTCGGCGGAGAACTCTCCGGCCAGCATCGCATCGAATCGTTTCTGGCGGCGATCAAAGCTGCCGGCCTCGAACTCACGGGAAAAGAATTGAAGGCGAGTCGCTGGGGGATCACCTACCCGGCGCGTACGAACAGTGCCCCGTACGTGGAGATCATGGGTTCCGTCCCCGAGCGCGCTCCGCAAAATTTCATCGAGTTCCCGAAAGAGTACTTAGACCTGAGAATCATCAACTCATCTCCGGAGCTCACGCCCATCTTCGAGGGACAGCTGCAACAGAAGCTCCTCAAGGCCTCGTCGTTCGTGCGGGAAGTTCGCCGCGAACTCCTGAAGCGCATCGGCAAAGACAAGGCCATCAGCGGTGAAGACATCGCTCAGCACTTCGCCATGTCGGAGCGCAACTTTCAATTGAAGCTCGAAAAAGAAGACATGTCGTTTCGCGAACTCTTGGAGGAAGCGCAGACGGACTTCGCTCTGCGCTTTCTCAAGGCCGGCAGTCCTATCGCCGAGATCGCCTATGCCCTGGGTTTCTCCGAGCCCTCGGCGTTCCAGCGTGCCTTCAAACGCTGGACCGGCATGACTCCAGGTCAGGCGCGTTCTCCTCAGGCATGAGTCGTTGGTTATAGTGCCAGTTGTAGCTATTCCTAAACCCCTGTCGCACTGACGTAACCGTAACCCCAACACTAAGAACGGTCTCCTCAAACAAGTTTCCATTCTTGGCCGCGTAGGAAAACTTATCGGGAAGCACGATAGAGCGAAGTGCCGTGAGCGTGAGTCCTCGCACGCGAGTCACTGGTAGAACTCCTGCATGGGACAGCAGTGCAAGCTGAACGTCAGGCCAGTAGCTCAGCAGAAACTCCGTTGGCAAGACGAAGTCTTGCCACGCTGGATCGCTCAAGTTCTGAAAGAACTTTGGGCCCAGCGCTCCACCGGAGACACCGGGCCCATAAAGTAAATGGATCACTGTTGACCGTACACGCCGAGCTGGACGTAGACGTCGAGCTGGTCGTGGAATTCTTCGAAGCGCACGATCTTGCCCTGCTTGTTGAAGGTGATGTTAGCGATCCACTCCTGGGAAAATGATTTTCCGGTGGGCTGCACGATGGTGCCATCTCCGATCGCGATCGGACCGGTGAAGGTGCCGAAGGCGCGGATCTTAGCCATCAACCGCAGGCCCGAGCCGTAGGCTTCGACGAGAGTGAGGTTGTAGTCCGGAAACGCCTCCACGAGCTCTTCGATC
>JAIXOY010000171.1 GCA_027486525.1 Pseudomonadota bacterium | reverse complement strand
ATCCATCCTCCTCCTTTGCTCTCTCATCTACGCTGCCCACTCATGGGCGAACATGCATTTGGCGCCACCGGATTTTGACATCCCCGAGGGCCATGCGGTCTTTGTGGACATGACTCACGCTCACCACAACATCGTGTTCGATGCGAGCAAACGTCGCACAACGGCCACCTCGACGATCCAGTTTAAAGTCACAAAGCCCGGCATGCCGATCTTTGATTTGGTGCCAACACCAAGCCTCGTTGAGATCAACGGTGTCGCCGTCGAGCAAAAACTGATTTCACTGCCGGGCAATGAATCGAAAGTGCGCGTTGTCCTCCAGCCTTTGGCGATCGGCAATCACAGCCTCAAAATCGTGAATCAGATCAAAGAGAACGTGGGCTACACGCTTTTCCGCAACGTCAAAGCGGCGTTCTGGATTCGTGATTTGAAAGATCGTCTGTTCTGGGAACAATACCTTCCCGTGAACCTTGAGTTCGATCAGCACGCTCGTGTGTTGGACATTGAGCTCAAAGGTCGCAAGAATCACGATCAAGTCGTGCATGCAAACGGTAAAGTGTCGAAGACGGGCCAGAACATGTGGCGCATCGAATACCCGGCCTGGTACACCACTTCATCACCGTACTTCCACACGATGAGAAGAGGGGCGCGCCGCACGCAGTACTTCAACGTGAAATCCATCGATGGCCGCGAGATTCCGTTCACGATCTACACTTACTTTCCTTGGAGCGTCGGCAAGTACGCTGAAGAAGCTCGTCGCGTGTTCAATGAACTTGAAGCGGACTACGGCCCGTGGGGACATGACAGTTTCATCGCCTACGGTGCAGGCTTCGGCGGCATGGAACACTCCGGTGCCACCATGACTTCGTTCAAAGCGCTCGACCACGAGATGCTTCACTGCTATTTCGCGAAAGGTGTCATGCCTTCAAATGGCAACTCCGGGTGGATCGATGAGGCCATCGCCAGTTGGCGCGACCGCGGCTACTACACCAGTCCCGTTGTCGGCGTACCTGCTAACCTTGCGGGTCGCTCAATCTACGCTCGTAATACCAACAATCAGGCCTACGCGCACGGTTCAGCATTCTTGGCCCACTTGGACTATCTCATGCAGGACAAAGGCGGTCTTAAGGCTTTCTTGCGTGGATATTTCCAAACGTATCATCGGACCCTCATCACCACGGACCACTTCATCAACAACCTGGAGTTTTTCAGTGGTCTCGAGCTCAAGCAGCTGTTTTTAGACAACGTCTTTACGCCGACCCCAGAGAAGGGTCTGATCAACGACGAGCATCCGTTTCACCCCGCTGTGAGCGAAGAAAAGCTTCTCGAGGCCCTCTAAACAAGTCTACTAAGCCCAATTGAGGCCTCTGGGCCCTCTTGGTGAGCCAGTGAAAAAAGGGATCCTTCGGGGTCCCTTTCTTTTTTACTCCCTCCATAGCGGCCAATCGGGGGGCGGGTTACTCTTCTCGCCGCTATGAAAAACCTCGTCTGTGGACTGCTTCTTTGGGCACTCAGTGTCTGCGCCTTTGCGCAGTCGCTGACCACGACGACTCCCTACGACCTCACGTCCACCGTTGGCACGCCGATGTCGCTGCCTATCCGCTTCGATCTCACGGGGCGCGTCTCATTTTTGTTGGGCGGAATGAGCTCCACCGTCTTTCCTGTTTTCACCCAGGTCGGTTGGGAAAGACAGAAGTACGACTTCGTTCCGGCCGTGGCGGGCCTCTCCTCCGACTGGCGCGAAGCCGATGCCTCGGTGCCGCGCTTACAAGTTCGCCGGCACAAGGTTGAGGGTGGTCTCGGTATCGGCGTGGCGAGCAAGCTCCTCACGGGGCGCCTCGGTTTCTCCCTCGGGCTCGTTCCGTTCAAAGGGGCGAGCTGGGAATCTCGCGTCTTCAATGAACCGCTCGACGGTCGCTGGTCATTGCCGCTCGATCCTCTCTCTTGGGATGATTGGTCTGTCGGCGAAGGGCGCGATTACCAAGTTTTTGGTGGCTTCACGGCTTCACTCGGCGTTTCGGTAGTGGGCTTCAACACCGGACAGATTTTCCGGACCACGCAAGAGCGCTGGCAACTCTCGCTGGAAAAAATTTCTTCAAAGCATCTGCGGGTGCGGGTTCGTCGCGACAGCTGGAAAAAGAACGGCCATGTCATCGGGCCGCTGGTGGCGAACTGGGAGCGCGCGGCCCTGACGTATTTTGATCAAGAGCGGGCCTACTTACTCGACATGCAAGACCCTGCTGGTCCGGAGGCCCTGCGAGCTCTCTGGGCCGGACGGCTCGATGAGTTGCAGACCTCCGTGGCCACGAGTGAAGAGGGCAGCGTGCGTACGTGGATCGGCACCTACCGCGCGCGCTACTTAGGTGTTCCCTACATCTACGGGCAAAGCACCGCACGCGTGGATCTGCAGTCGTGGGAGACCGCTGATGGCGGTCGCAACCTAGGCATTTTGAATCTTCAGACGCGCAACAACGGCATCCTTCGTGAGGCCGATCCGCAGGTTTGGACGATCGTGCACGATCCAGAAGATGGAGCGATGTACTTCTTGGCGATCTCGCAATCCATCGAGCGCGGTAGCATGGGGGTGCATGAGAAGCTGGGCCATTGGATGGAGCGCCTCGGACTCAGCATGCAGTGGCCCGCACTGAGTAAAAAAGATTTCCTCGATGCGCGGCTGATGTTCGCGGTGAGCACAGCTTCTTGGATGCGCTGGTCGAAAGTGGACCTGCAGGTCGCGAGTTACCAAGAACTCTGCGCGGATCTAGGTTTGAAATGTCAAAAGGAGCCCACGGCCCGTAAGGGGATCGAGCGGTGGAACGAGATCCGCGACATGCGTGATGCGATTCGGCCGCTCCAGATGGCCGAGTTTCTCATCCGCCATCCTCTCATGTGGGGCATGCTGGTGATTGGCAGTAAGGACAGGATCAAAGCGGAGTTCATGGCCCACGGGGATCGGTGGATGCCGGTGCAAAAAAATCT
>JAIXOY010000105.1 GCA_027486525.1 Pseudomonadota bacterium | reverse complement strand
TTTCAATGGAGCACGGCTTTCCGGTCATCGGAATTCCGGGAACGATCGACAACGACATCAGCGGCACTGAATACACGATCGGCTTTGACACCGCCGTGCAGACGGCGATCGAAGCCATCGATCGAATCCGTGACACGGCCCACTCTCATGCGCGCACTTTCTTAGTGGAAGTCATGGGACGCAACTCCGCCGCGATCGCACTCAAGGTCGGTGTGTGCACCGGTGCTGAAAACGTGCTGCTCCCCCACGACCAAGTGCCCTTGCAAAAAATCGTCGACGATATTCAGCGAGGCGTGGCCCGCGGCAAAGACTCGTCGATCATTGTCGTCGCGGAAGGGCCCGTCGCAGGACGAAGCTACAGCATCCAAAAAGAACTCAAAGAAAGACATCAGCTCGACGCCCATGTTTGCATTCTTGGTCACATCCAGCGTGGTGGCTCTCCGACGTCCAACGATCGCTTCATCGCTTCGCAGATGGGCTCCCTGGCCGTCGAAGCTCTTATCGGTGGGAAGACGGGACAAGTGACCGTGGTGCAGATGGGCGTTGTTAAGCTCGAAGCACTGAGCCAATGCGTTCTCAAAAACGACAGCGGGTACACCGAGTTTAAGGGACTGGCGGAGAAGCTATCGATCTGACGTCCACCGTCGCCGTCGTCCTGTCGTAGAAAAAAAAGCGAAGCAGGGTCGTGTTAGGAATCGCATGCACCGACATCGGCATTTTCCCTTTCTCGAAGGTCACGTAGCGAGAGATGTCCTCGGCGTGCTTGCCATCATGTGCGAAGAGAAGATGCCACCGATGTTTCTCGTACTCCGTGGCTGCGAGGTTCCCGGTCTTCTTCTTGATCCCGGCGATGTAGACGTGGCCGTCATGGTGAAGATGGCTCACCCAGGGAATGAAACTATCCACAGCTTCCGACGCGCTCGCCGTTAATGCCTGGGTCTCCCTGAAGTCATCACCGGAGCCCGTGTACAATTGAAATTTTCCCCGTTTAAATCCGTAGTCATGGACCGCTGTCAGGAAGCCTGCTTTCCCCGGAAATAACTGGGGATCGAACTCGACCCCAACGGTTGCCCAGCTCGAGTCCACCAAGCGTTTCCCGAGCTTCGCCTGGCTCCACTGCCAGGCATCGTTGCGATATTCCATGACCTTGTTTGCTTCGAGATCCTTGTGTTTCGAAGGGCCGTCACAGCCGCCGAGAAAGACCTCGTCGCTCCCGTCGCTGTCGAGGTCCACCCTCGCTGAAGTCATGAGGCAAAAAGCTTTATTCCGGAGTTCCAGCGGCAGGAGATGAGAAACATCGTCGTAGGTAGAGTTCGTGGGTCGCAGCAAGATGTTCTGTCCGTGAGCCGAATCAGTGAAAGCGGAAAACAAGAGATCATCGTAGGGTAACCCTCTCCGCCGAATCGGCGTGACGTGGAACGTGAAGTTTCTCCGCTTGGGTAAGACCGCCGTCTTGTCGACCCAGCTTCCGTCGCTCGTCTTCACGATGAGCTTGGTGATGCCGCCGACATTTTTCGGATCTTGGTCGAAGCCGTGATCGGCGATGAGAATTCCTGGTCCCCAGGGTGTTCGGACGTCGACCGCATGGCGAACATGTTCGAAACCAATCGCTGGGATCGTCTCCCGGATCCAACCCTGGGAGGTTTCGCGGAGGAGGTAAACTTGAGTGACCTTCTCTGCACTGTAGTCACTCACAAGGTACAGGCTTCCGTCAGCAACACGAAACACGTCCATCATGGCCATCCCCTCGGGCAACGGGAGGGCCTCGTAGGCTTTCACAGCGACGACCTGGTACGTGCGTTTGGTTTCCGACGTACAGCCAAAGACCAGGAAGAGACAGAGGAGAAACTGGCTAGCGCGTGAGAGCTGCATAGTTTCGCTTGTTCAAAGTGATGTGGGAGCATTGCTGGCAAAACAGCCATTCGGGGTCGGAGAGATGGAACAGGTCTTTATTGATCTTCGCCGTTTTGTTTCGGAACGCCGCCATCGCCACGGAGTGCCACGTGAGACGCCAGTCGTTCTTAGAAATGTGGCCGACCGGATACTTGGCGATGCAACAGGGCTTGATGTTTCCGTCGACCTCGAACCGAAGGTAGGAGTACCCGACCGTACACGGAATCTTAGAAAAAAGCTGCGACGGAAGGCCGCCGTTAAGAATGCCGATGTCGGTGAGCTGGGCTTCCGGGATCGCCAACGAAGAGTCGGCTTCTAGGCCCAGGACTTCTTGCTTCTCAGAATCTACTTTCTCTGATGATTTGCTCACAACTCTCCCTGTCGAAAATTTTGATCTTCCGTTTGTCTAGCACCTCTACGGCCGTCCGAAGATTCGTCGCAACCTTGGCCGCATCACTCTTCGGGTCCGGCATCACTTTCCAAGTGTAGTCTCCGTGGAGCTCCATCGGCTTAAACCAGATGTCATCGACCTCGAGATCTATCGCAAGATCCGCGATCCCCGCGATGCCGTCGATGTTAAGTTTGTTGATGACGTACATCAACGTCACATGGGCCCCGACTCCGTTGTTCTCTTTTTTTTTTTTTTTTTGCAGGCGCACATTTCTGCTGACCTTCTCGTAGGCTTTTTCCGTCTGGAGCGGGCGTGTGAGTTTGTACTGCTCGTACGTTCCCCCGGAGATATTTGCGATGAACCTGATCTCCGTCCCGGTCTTTCCGCCCAGCTTCGTCAGCTTCTCGATGTCGGCCGGCTCGAGGTATTCCATGTTGGAGAGGACCTCGACCTTGAAGCCTCGTTCCCGCGCGAGCACCATGAAGTCCACGGCCTGCGGATGCATCAGCGGGTCGCCGATCCCCCCGAACTGGAGAGACTGGACGTCGCACGGTAGACTCTGAAGAATGCCGAGAGTCTTCTCGGCCGACGCCTCCATGCGCATGAGATCCGTCATGTACTTATCGAGTTTCCCCCCGGCCTTCTCCGCAGAGAGCTGGCGGGCGACGGGACTGTAGAGACCGCAGAACACACAACTGTGCGTGCACTTGTTCGACAGGTCGATGTGCACGTCGGTCAACCCTGAAAATGTGTTCATGGTTTTTATCTGCCAGGAGTGCCGGAATTCGGAGGAGAGGTCAAAGTACACGTTGAGGTAGAAGCATTCGCGCATGCGCAAAAATTCAAACAGATCCCGCATCTTCTTAATCTCATCGACGGTGGGCTCTGCCGTAAGACGAAAGTGGATCCAAGGGACTCCGGCCTTGTGAAGACGATCAATCGTAGCGCCCAAGATGCGCATGTCTTTTTCTACCGAAAACTCGAAGACGATCTCCAGTTTCTCACCGAAGAGGGCTTTCGCCTTACTGTGTAATTCGATGATCCTCAGGTCCCCGGAGTCCACATGGCTTTCGATGAAACGGTTTGCGTACTTTTCGGGGGACGTTTTGCTCATGACGCAGATTCCGGCGAGCCCACGAACCGCAAGTTCGTTGATGGCATCCTGGTACTCCGTGAGCTCACCCTCTGTGACGGTGATGAAGACTGCCGAGCTCTGTTTCAGAGCAAAGTGGAGAACACTCGTTGCAGCTTCGGACGTGAAAGAGTGGCGCAGGAAACACATCTCGCGCGGCTGGAGCTGGTTGACCAAGCGTGCGACACGGATGGGATCGATGTCGTGTTCTAAATCATGTGCCTGCATGGTGACCACCTAGCGTACTCAGTTTGAATCTCCTGCTCGAAGCGCCTGTGTCAGGAAGTCGGCGTACTCGCGGTTCGCGAGGGCGTTGGGATGGCCGTCATGCTTTATCACTCGCTCAGCGAAGGATTCGCTAGTCTTCAGGACGCTCTCGCTGGATCGGTTTTCCCACAACTCTATGTTGCGCTTTTTTAACTCCAAAGCAAAGGCGGCGGAGTTCTGGGGATCATTTCTTGGCTTAAAATTTCCGAAATGACTCACGACAAATTTCCCTTTGGGGAATTTGCTCAGGTATTGGTTTTTAAGTTCCAATAAAAGGTCTGCCATAAGGGCGTTACTGCCTTTTAAAGTGTAGGGAAGGGTTACGTGAGTCCCTCGAAGCCAGTAGTACTCCAGGCCAAATTTCTTCATGTATTGCAGGAACTTAAAGTCCAATCCGTCGCCCACGACTCCTTGGTACTTCAATTCTTTTCCATCGAACTCAAAGAATGGATTCGTCGCCGTGACCCAGGAAAGGTATCTCCACGACCTGGACACTCTCTCAAAGTGGTCCTCAAAGATCGTAAAAATCATGAGGCCGTCTTGTTCCGGATAGATCTGGTTCCAACTAACGTACTTCCAATAATACAACGCATCCATGATGCTTCCGCCGCGCTTCCCCATGTTTACAACGCGGGTCTTGGGCTCATTCATGGCGAGAAGATAGGCCCAGGTATCTTCGTCTTGCACACCCTCTCCGAATGTCAGCGAGCAACCCACAAGAAATAGATGTCTCTTGTAATCTTTCACTTTGGGGATGGAGGGATAGCTTCTAAAGCCGTACTGATCATGCTCAACGAGGGTGCTGTAGAGTTCCTGGCCCTGGTGTTTTTTGCTCAACCGCGCCTTCGCCAGATACGAAGGCCAAGAGGCGAAAGGTCGCGCGTCCGGAACCTGCTCCGGCGGCTCCATCGATTTCCTCATCTCTAGGACTTCGATCTCAACCATTCCTAAAGAAAAGACGATCAAAATGATAGGTATTAAACGACGCATCTTAGAACACAGAGTAGATAAACGGGGAGTACGGGTTGGCCGGTCCAGCAATGACCAGGATCGCGGCGAGGCAGAGGATCAGGAGAATCGGAATTAACCAGAACTTCCTGCGGGCCATGAAATATTTCAGAAGCATTTTCATATTCACATTATGCTAACATTCCGAACTATGAAGCCCAAGCAAGAATTCGCGTATCTCCTCCAAGTTTTGGGCATTTTTACGGCCCTCGCGATCTTCAAGAATAGCCTCTTTTTTGTCATCGTCGGGGTGATTGCGCTAGCACTCCCGTTTCCCTCCGGTCGAAAGAAACTCATTCTGTGTTGGCAGAATCTCGGCAAGCTCCTCGGGAAGATCGTGTCCCCGGTCGTGCTGTCGTTGATCTACTACCTGGCTTTCACGCCTCTTGCTTACCTCCGTCGCCTCACCGGAAGCGACGAACTCCGTCTCAAGAAAGATCTGCGGTCGAATCTGAAAGAGGTCCATGAGCCATTCACCGCTGCACGGTTTGATGACCTATGGTGATCCTCGGCATCTCCGCCTTCTACCACGACAGCGCCGCCGCCCTCATCCGGGACGGTGCGATCATTGCGGCCGCTCAAGAAGAACGCTTCACGCGCAAGAAACATGACTCGGCCTTTCCGACGTTTGCGAGTGAGTACTGCCTGAAGGAAGCCGGCGTTTCTTGGAACGAAGTTGATGCCGTCGTCTTCTACGACAAACCATGGCTGAAGTTTGAACGCATTCTCGAGACGTACTATGCCCTTGCTCCTCGGGGTGCGGCGTCGTTTCACGCGGGTCTCCCCGTCTGGCTCAAGGAGAAGGCCCTGCTCCCTCGCCTCCTCAGGAAACATGTCCCTAAAAAAGTTCCGCTGAAGTTTTCTCAGCACCATCTCTCGCACGCTGCGAGTGCCTTCTTTCCCTCTCCCTTCGCCTCCGCTGCGGTTCTCACGCTGGACGGTGTCGGTGAGTGGGCGACGGCGACGATCGCTCACGGGCAAGGACGCGAGCTCAAGCTCATTCGCGAGATGAACTTCCCGCACTCCGTCGGGTTACTTTATTCGGCCTTCACACAGTTCTGTGGGTTCAAGGTTAACTCGGGCGAATACAAGTTGATGGGACTCGCGCCCTATGGCCGCCATGGCCATGCGCACGTGGAAGAGTTTAAGCAGAAAATCAAAACCACTCTCTGCCATGTTTACGACGACGGGAGTATCTGGCTCGATCAAGACTACTTCGCTTACGCCACAGGCCTGGAGATGGTGAACCGGTCGAAGTGGGAGAAACTCTTTGGCTTCCCTTTGCGTGAGGCGGAAAGCGCCTTGACTCAACCCTACTGCGATTTAGCTTTGGCCATCCAGCAGGTCACGGAAGAGATCGTTTTGAAACTGGCCATGACGGCCAAGCAGCTCACGGGCGAAAGTTACCTGTGCCTCGCCGGTGGCGTCGCCCTGAACTGTGTGGCCAACGGTGTGTTGAAGCGCGCGGGTCTGTTCAAAGATGTCTGGATCCAACCCGCTTCTGGGGATGCGGGTGGCGCGCCGGGCGCTGCTCTCGCTTATTACTACGCCTTTGAGAACCATGCGCGAACACCTGCTGCCGTCGATGGCATGAACGGCTCTTATCTCGGGCCGGAGTTCGGGCCCGACGAGATTCGCGCAGAACTCACGGCGAAGATGGTTCAGTTCCGGGAGCTGAAAGACGACCTGTGTGACGAGGCCGCACGCCTCATCGATGAGGGGCAAGTGGTGGGTTGGTTCCAGGGCCGCATGGAGTTCGGACCCCGCGCGCTCGGGGGACGGAGCATCCTGGCCGATCCTCGTTCACCCGAGATGCAAAAGAAGCTCAATCTCAAAATTAAGTACCGGGAAGGCTTTCGTCCCTTCGCACCCAGTGCATTGGCCGAGGATGCAAGCACCTTGTTTCAGAACGGCTGGCACTCTCCGTACATGCTTCTGGTAGACCAAGTTCATCCCGACCTCTGCCATCCGTTGCCACAAGATTATCAAGACGGTTCGTTGGATAAGCGCCTCTACTTTGTTCGATCGAAGCTTCCCTCCATCACGCATCTTGATTTCTCCGCACGTGTCCAGACGGTGCACAAAGAAACAAATCCGCTCTACCACCAACTCATCAGCTCGTTCAAAAAACGCACGGGCCTAGGTGTGGTCGTTAACACATCATTCAACGTCCGCGGTGAACCGATTGTGGGCTCACCGGACGATGCGCTTCGGTGCCTCTTTCAAACTGAAATGGATGCTCTTGCTCTCGGGCCATTTCTCATCGAGAAAAAAGACCAATCCCCCGACGTGATTCAGCACTTCCGTGAACTCACGCGGGCCTTTGCCTTAGACTAAAACTTAGTTCCGGGATATGCCCCAACAAGTCCTTCGGATCAATCTGAGGGAGCACGCTATTGGGGATAGAGGGCCCGAGCAAAAGTAGGTTCAGCTCATGAGCGAGCCGAGTCAGCTCGACGTCCGTTCTTCCCAGTATGTCACCAGAGGGCGTGATGTTTCCCACCGCGAGACAGTTATCCAAGCGCCCCATGCGAATGTGACCGGCCAGGTACCAGTAGAGCAGCAGCACCGGTAAATCCAGCCAGCGGAGCACGTTGGGATCGTTCTCCACGTCGTACTCGGTACTGATCACGAACCGCTTCAGTGGAATCGGCAGCTGCCGTGAACGGGTGATGAAGATGATCTTCTCTTTGAGGGTCTTGCCGTACTTACCGAGCCCATTGATCTCGAGGCCCGGCACGGACTTGCTGGCATAACCGAAGAGCGTCAGCGCACTCGGATTGCGCTGAGAGAAAGCATACGACTGAATTTGTGTTTCCATGAGTCCTCCATGTTCTCTTCATTGCGAAAAGCGTGCCGGGGCTCAAAAACATAACTGGAGGTATTTAATGGAGGAGGAAAATGGCAGAGGAAAAATTAACGGCAGCGATCGGCCTGGAGTACCAACACTTCCGCGTTCACGAGATCGACGATGACGGCGTAGCTGACTTCGCCGAAGCTGTTTTCATGGCCGCCGTGAAAGAACGTGTAGTCCCCGCGTAAAGTACCGAGTAACGCTTTGAAAGCATCAAGGGCACGACGATCCTCTCGACTCAAGCGACCGGGCTCTCTGACGATGTTTGAAAATGCGCCAGCGACAAACTGTGCCATGGCGACCTCATCCTTGAGATCGAGGGCCTGGGCGACGACACCACGAACCGGAGCATTCACGCCGGTGTTGGTGAAGTAGACTGCTTGTTTCACAGTGTTTTCCCATTTTTCATTCAAACGACGAGCGGCAATTTGCAGGTAGCCGCGCGTTCCACAGTCATCGTGTAAGTGCGAGAGGTCTTGATGAATGTCTCCCAAACGCATGAGGCGTTCGTCAGCCAGCGATGGCACGGAAGTGAAGGAGGCGGCAGCAGCTGCTCCCGCAAAACTCAAGGCCGCGACTAAAACCATCAGGTACTTCATGGGAGCGAATATAGGTGCTGGGGTAAAAATGTGAAATGATAAGAATCATCGGGGTGCTATCTAAAATTTGCATGCTCAAATGTCGCTTTCAAAGGAAAGAGTTACCCCCTCGGTTAACAGCTTAGAATGACATAAAATTTAGCCAGGCTACGTTGCTGCAGGAGAAACTCATGTTCGCTGTGATTTTACTTTTTTTAAGTTCCCTCAATCTGTCGATCGCCGCTCCCTCTTCTCGACAGGCGTACATTAAAGCTCATGAGCAACTCGTGACAACATTGGTGACTTGGGAAAAGCAAAGGGTATGGAAGCTCGAAGTCACTGGACCCACGACTCTCCAAACGTGGCGCACACAGTTTCAACGTCTGCTACTTGAAGAAGCCATCGCCGACGGGGCGAGAGATTGCTTTTTCGGTGGATGGTTATCGCAACGTCGCACGACTACTGGTTCGTGCATGCCGCCTTGGAGCGCGCGCCAATTTGCGCAAAATAACGGGGCATCCACTTATGGCCCCGCTTGCGGAGGCACCCAGTTTCGTTGCAACCCGGGAGTATTCGGCCCAGGGCTATGTGTGTCAACAGCGGCAGGCTACTCAGGTCTGACGGTGAGATGCGCCGAAGCATCGCAACAAAAAGCTGAGAACGAGGGCCGCACTCACTGGCTGGAAGCTCTCAGCGACGAGGAGTTCCAAACATGGAAGGAAACAACATTTCGTCCCTTAAGTGCACAAGCGCGGAACTTTTGTCAGCAAAACCCCGAGATGTACCGCGACAACACCTGCGTGAAGTTACTCGAAACCTTGGCCGTCGCCGAACAGCAAGAAAGACAGCAACCGCAAGCGCAACCCCAACAGCAAGCTAGCTCAATAGATTCAGGGTCAATCAATACTCCAGAGCCGGAGAACCAATCTGCAGTGACTGCCGACACCGAAAACTCTGGCACGGGGCAATCGCTTGCAGAACCTGCGAGTCGAGTCGTTGTGAGTGGCGGAACTCTCAGTGGTATCGGAGGCGGCGGCGGCGGTGGCGGCGGGATCGTAGCAATCGATGCTGTGGAAGCTGATCAAGAGGTGGCCACGCCCATCATCGATCCATCGAACGATGGCCCACAAACAATTCCGCCGAGACTATTTTTCAGCAGCGTCGTCGGAGGTTCAGCCAACGACAATTTCCTAGATGACGGAATCACGGATGCACGTGCAGCCGCGCAAGCCCTCGGCTCATCCTCCGGCTCCTTTCTGTTCGGAGGACCGGACCGCGATGGGCAATGCCGCTCCAACTACGATGGCACCATGAACATCAATGGGGGCCCTCGATCCATCGACGAAATCAAACGAAACTTCATGACCCAGCGAAGCTGTCAGAACGCCACGGAAATGACGAACTACATGCTTGGCCAGGGTGGCGGGATAAGAGCAGTCTGTACCAGTGACTCTGCGATCTCGGCTCCTGCGAGCGAAGCAGGGGTGAATTCTCTTTGGCAAAATACAGCGAACTACCAGCCGGGTGATGTGTTCTACTTGCACATCGCCGACCATGGCGGAGATCCGGCACTTTGCGGTGGTGATAAATACTGCATCTTTCTGTCTGACGGAAGCTCCATCGGCAGTGACCAGCTCATGACGCGTGTCGAGTCACTCGCTCGCAGAGGCATCAACGTTCAACTGAGCCTCGACGCTTGCTTCAGCGGTGGGTTTGCAAAAGAAATGAACGAGATGCGCACCCGTCTTCGCAATAGTGGCACGCAACTGCCAGGAAGATTCTGCGCAACAACGTCGCAGGATCCGACGCTTGCCGGCTACGGCTCCGATCCGCTGCTCACAGCAGGCTATTCAGAATCTTACTTTCCAGCGCTCCAACAATACGGCAACCAACTCTCCGCTTCGGCGTGTGCGGCCGGGAAAGACATGATCAACGACCCAACTTCAAGCCTCGAAGAGTTCGTGCGGGGATGGCTCCGCGAACGCGGAGGTGGCCCGAGCCGAGCTGAGGGGCTCTCAGGGCAGTGCGGAGGCTACGCCTTCCCTGCCGCTGCAAACACGGAACTTGCCAATACCATTGAAGCGATTCAATCTTCGCTGGTTCGCCTCAAAGCAGAAGCACTCTTCAACGACTTCCGGCAATACTGGGTGCGTCCGCTCAACGAATGTTGGCAAACGCGACAACAAGAACTGGCATTCACGGAAAAGCTTCACAGTTGCATGAGCAGCGTCACAGGTATCGGCGAAGACATCAGGCAGATGGTGACCGAATCACTCGAACGGTCGACACGTGGTGCACAGAACGACATGGGAGACCTACGGGCTTTCACGGCCTTCTTCAAAGACCCAAACTTGCAAGACGGTGACCTCGAAAAATTCAAAGACGACTTTTGTTGCCTGGCCCGCAACTTGAAAACCGGTGAACTGCCTCCATCTTGCAGGAACGCACCATGAAACGCCTTATGATGATCGTGCTTTCTTTTGGCTTTTCAACGGCACAAGCCGTAACCGTTGCTACCGGTGAGTACCGGCTTTGCGCTCCCATGTTCTTTGCGTCTGAGGTGCCGACACTGATCTTCAACTTCCGCACTCGCCAGCAAGTAAAAGTCCGGCTTACGGGGCCAAAGGCAGACTCGCTCACCAAGCAGCTCGCGGGCAAGCAGGTACCCTCACGACAGGCCTACTCGTTCCGGGTCGATAAAGTTGTAAAATCGGGGGAAGCCATCGAGGGAATTCTTCTGCGCACCGAAGACTGTCGAGGCGCGGAGCCACTGGTTAAAGAAGTCATCAATAACCTGCGGCCCCGAACTGCCATTTAAAAAATTATCCTGGCCACATACCACGCAAGCGCATGGCACCTTGGAGACGATCTAGCGATGCAATGAAGGCGGCTTGCTTCATGTTGCACTTGTACTTGGTCTGAGTGTGGATCACGCGATTAAACGCCTGCTTCATGATGCCATGGAGCTTGCTGTTCACTGTTTCGAGATCCCAGAAAAATGCAGCTGTCCCTTGGACCCACTCGAAATACGACACGATCACACCACCCGAGTTACACAAGATATCCGGGATGATGAAAACACCCTTATCAGAAAGATAATCTACAGCTTCTTTCGTGAGAGGTCCGTTGGCACCTTCGGCGATCATACGAGCTTTCACGGTGTGCATGTTATCTTTCGTGATCACACCGTCGATGGCGGCCGGTGCCAGCACATCAACGTCCAACGCCAAGAGTTCATCGTTCGAGATGAAATCTGCTTCCGGGTACCCCTTGAGCACGCGGTTTTGTTTAATCCACTCAACGACAGAAGGAACATTCAAACCATTCTTCGCGTACACACCGCCGGTGTAGTCTGACACCGCAACAATCTTAGCGCCTTGCTGATAGAGATCCTGCGCAGCGGGAATGCCCACTTTACCAAACCCGTGAATCGCCACAGTGGTTGTCTTATCAATTTTTTTACCGAGGTGTTCGTAGGCGAAATTCACGCAGTAAGCGAGGCCCTTACCCGTTGATTCGGCGCGACCCACCGAGCCACCTACCGCGATGGGCTTCCCTGTCACAACGCCTGGAACTGCGTACCCACTCAACTGCGAGAAGGTATCCATCATCCACGCCATGGTCTGACCGTCGGTGCCGATGTCGGGAGCTGGGATGTCTTTTTCAGGACCGATGATCATGGAGATCTCCGTCGTATAACGACGAGTCATCGCTTGAAGTTCGGCACGGGAAAGATCGTTGGGATCGCACTTGATGCCGCCTTTCGCACCACCGAGAGGAAGACCGACGAGTGAGTTTTTAAATGTCATTAACATCGCGAGTGCGGCGGTTTCAGAGAGAGAGACGTGCGGGTGATAGCGTACGCCACCTTTACCAGGACCCAAGGTGAGGCTGTGTTGAACGCGGTAGCCTTCGAACACTTTCACCGTACCGTCATCGAGACGAACAGGAACAGAAACCTGCATGGCGCGTTTCGGGTACTTCAAACGTTCGAGAACGTTTGGATCCATGTTCATAATGCCGCCGGCACTTTCTAGTTGTGAGAAAGAATCTTGAAAGAACGGACTCTCGAATAGACTCATGAGGGGCTCCTGAGACGAATGTAAGTGGCGGCATGATAAACCATGCGCAGAGAGTCAGGCCAGCGAGGAGCGATGCGCTAGCGAGAAGATCTTGATTTTAGAAAGCTGTAGAATATAGCAATTGGTAGCGGCGTTCGTTAGCGCGCTCCGGCGCCAACTCGTCCGGATCCCAGGTTGAGGTAAAGCGAGCACGCAGCCCCGGGTACAGCAGGTCTTGGTCCATCACTGAAAGGTAGCGGCCTTCGTGGGCGAAGTAGTTGACGAAAAAACGAGTCCCCGTCGCTTCAAACTTGCGTTCAGCATTGAGTTCGGTTTCACCGTTGGCGGCCACCCAGGCGCGGACATCCACGATCGGACCTTCCATGCGCAAAATGATCAGACCTTGCTCAACCCGTGGTTGGAAGTTGAAGCGGAATTTTTTCGTCTTCGCGACCTGACGTTCGCGGAAAGCTTTCGGCAACGGACGGCCCACGCCATCACGACGGGCCGTCGCACGGAAAGCCGATTCCATTTCATCGATGGAGTTTACCTCATCGTTCGCGGTCCAATCGCGCACGATGGATTGGCCTTCCGTCTTAAATGGGTCTTCGCCCTTTTTTTGCAAGTACCGGAAGTAAGAACGTTGCACGACTTTGAATTTCTCGTCGTTCGTTGGCACGTAGTACAAACTGCCCACAGATTGTGTATCCAGTCCGTACTGCTGGGCCATCAGCTCATTTTCTTGCCAGATTTTTACCTGCTGCTGCACCTGACTCTTCGACGAAAACACCTTATCGTTGAGGAAGTGCTTCTCGTAGAACGACATTTCAGCGTCCACCGGAACAACAATCACGTCATCATTCGGAACGTAGTTAGCGGGCTCACGGCCAATAATCTCTTGAATAGGGTCCTGGGCAACAGGGATTGCAGCGAGCAAAAGCCCGAGCGCCAGCCAGTGGCGAAACTTTGGACGATAAACCCAGATTGTCGAAAACTTGCTCATAGTACCCCTAGACCCTGCCCCCTAACTCATTGAAATTGTTATTAATTTCAAGGAATTACAAGGTCTGTACCTAGGGATATCGCAAGGGTTGTGCCAACGCGTCGACGTCGCCTCCATGCCATCCTGGCATCGGCGACATACCGAACTTCCTGTTCATAATACCGGTCATCTTGACCATAACGAAAAAGGGCCCCCGAAGAGGCCCTTTAACCATTCCGTCCATGGAAGCTGCATTACTGCAGGGTCGTTTCCTTGATCAATTGTTTCATCATGGCGCGGGCCTTCGCCTGGAACTTCGGATCCTTGAGCTGAGACTTCATCTCTTTCATCAAGTGGTCCATGGCGTTCGGCGACTTCTTCTGTTTGGCGTAGTTGTGCAACGAGAGCTGACGCTTGAGCTGCAAACGCTTGGTGACTTCGCCGGCGAGCACTTTCGTGCGGAGTTCGTCTTTCATCGGGCCCAGAGGAAGTTCGTCCCACTCGAGGAGAACGTACTTCTCGGTGTTGAACTTCTTCGCGGCTTCTTTCATGATCTTCGGCATCTTCGCGATCTGCAAGCAGCGGTGAACTTCTGATTTTGAAATTCCAAGAGAAGCCGTGATCTTGCGCTCAGAGGCGCCGGTCAATTTCTGGTAGCCGAAGATCGAATCCGCTTGGTCGATGTAGTGCAGATCTTCGCGCGCTTGGTTTTCCGAGAACTGGATCGCCATCAATTCTTCGGGAGCTTTGTCCTCGAGGATGAAGCACGGTGCAGTTTCCATGTTGATCAAGTGCATGGCGCGGAAACGGCGCTCACCGCAGATCAAAACAAACTTGTTCCCTTCGCGGTGAATCACCAAAGGTTGGATCAGGCCGTTCGCTTTGATGTTGTCGGCGAGTTCTTGCAGACTGTCGTCGTTGAACTTGGTGCGAACCTGGTCACGCACCAAGATGGAATCGAGGGCGATGTGATCAAGCTGAGCTCCGCGGAGCAATTTCTGGTCATGGAGACGCAAGACTTTTTCATCAACTTGGCCGCTGATGTCAGTCATTTTGCGATCTTTCTTTCCCAAGCGGGCGGCGAATTCCTTGGCCATGTGTCTCTTCTCCTGCCGTCAGTGGCGTAAGTTTTTTATTAAAGACCCAAAGAATCCCACAGAGCTTCGTAGTCACGGCGCCCTTTGGAATTCGCATTAAATTTGAAGACTGGTTTTTTCAAAGCCACTGATTCCTGCATCTCCACGAGATTGCGGATCATCGGCGTGACGCTGAAGCTCTGGCTGAGTTCTTCAAGACGCTGACGCTCGATCTTGCGACGAGGATTCACCATGCTCGGGACGATGGCGAATTCGAGAGCTGGATTTTCAGATTCTTTGATGATCTCGAAGGTGTCCATCAACTCTTCCAAACCGTCGATCGAGTAATCTTGTGCCTGCGTCGGAATCAAAATTTTGTCAGAGGCCACGAGGCTCATGATCAATTCGTCACCGAGCATCGGAGGCGTGTCGATCACCACGAAGTCGAACATGTTCTCGACTTCCTTGAGACGCATCTTCAACAGACGCTCTTTGCGACCGGCGTTCTTGCGAACTTCGGCTTCGGAGAGAATCAAAAGCTTCGCGAGGTTCGCCATGTGGCGAGACGCTGGAATCAATTTGATGTTCTGGACGTACTCTTCCTTGCCTTCCACCGGCAGCATGATCTCGGATGCTTTCACATCACCGATGAGCCACTCAGGAATAAGCGTGCGCTGGATATTCACACCGAGAGTTGAACTCAGGTTCGCTTGTGAATCGAGATCGATCACGAGAACTTTATGTCCTTGGTGCGCAAGATGGCAGACAAGCTGGAAGCTGCACATGGTTTTGCCCACGCCGCCTTTGTTGTTACCGACCGTGATAACTTTCATGCCCGGTCCTCCCGACTAAGATTAATAATCTGATGCTTTAAGTCTAAGGGCCCTTTTCACGCTCCGTCAAAGGCCAAGTCAATAAAAATGCTCAGTTTATGCATCTAGGCCGGCCGTGCGCGTCATACGGCCATGCGTTATGGTTCCGCGACTGTTTCGAAAGTGATAAAACGCTGGTCCTATGATTGATATCTACACCACTCTCAAATCGACCTCTCACGTGGCTCCAGTTTCGGAAAAAGAACTGAGCGATGCCGATGTTTTGCTCGAACTTGCGGCCGTGCGAAAAAGACTTGGGCCACGCGTTGTGGTTTACGGCCACCACTACCAACAAGACGACGTGATCGCGTTCGCGGACGTCACTGGTGATTCCCTTGAGCTCGCACGACACGCGGCCAAGCTTCCGGATTCCACCGAATACATCGTGTTCTGTGGCGTGCACTTCATGGCCGAGACAGCCGACATGCTCACCGCTGGAAAGAAAAAAGTTATTCTCCCGGATCTGCGCGCAGGTTGCTCCATGGCGGACATGGCGAACCGTCGCGACATTGATCGTGCGTGGAGTTTTTTAACGAAACATGCCGGTGGAAAAATTACCCCGATCACCTACATCAACTGCGCAGCGACGCTGAAATCTTTTGTCGGCGAAAACGGCGGAGCCATCTGCACCTCATCGAATGCC
>JAIXOY010000091.1 GCA_027486525.1 Pseudomonadota bacterium | reverse complement strand
GGAATTGAGTAATTTATTCATGACTTCTGCGTCTGGTCCTCCGTAAAATAGCGGCATATCCAAGGAAAGGAGTCCCTATGATTTTGGCCCTCGTCGCCGCCCTCGGTTTATCGTTTTCAGCCTCGGCCACTCACCTGGATGTGGTGTGCTCAGATGCCCAGCGACCTCATCCAAATAACCCAAGTTTTTCTATCGCTAATCCGCCGGTTTTTGCGGGCCAGTTCGTCGCCCGCAAGAGCTCTGGGCATGCCCAATTCGTCATCGAGACCCTGGAGGGTGTAGAGATCTTCAAGCACCCTCAGCGCATCACCTCCCTGGTCCTTCAGGGTGATACCTTGTGGGCCTTGGCCGGCTTTGAATTGTTGGAATTGAACACCTCAGGTGTCTTGCTCGGACGTCATGTTTTTGAAACGCAACCGAATCCAGCCTGGAGAGGGAAAACCATGGTCCTTGCCGAGGATCTTCTGATCATCGCCCGCGGCCTCGCTGGCATGCTGGCGTTTAACACCGTCACCCACCAGATTCAATGGAACACCTTGATGGGTGAGTTGGAGGATGGCATGCCGGTGAGTGCGGTTTTTGATGGCGCTCAGATCTGGGCCGTCATGGCGACGTCTCGTCAGAATGGTTTTGCCGGATTTGCGGCGTTGGATCTCACCAACGGACGCGTGCTCAAGACCACTCCTTATGACCAGCGCCGCGCGGGGGTGATCGATACTGATCCGAGTGCTCGTTGGTTCAATGATTCATTGGTGCTCAACAACGGGGGATGGATTCATGTCGTCACTCGTCAGCAGCTTGAGAGCGCAAAACCGATTCGTCCACGCTGGGTGGCCCAGCCTATCCCACGAGACGGTGAGGTCCAGCCGCACTACATGATGCTGGCCGGAGAGTTCTTCTTTGAGCAAAGTAGCTTGGTCGGTTGTGGCGTCTTCACGGCGCAGGACCAGGGCCGGATCATTCGTAAAAGTACAACTTTCACCGTTAAAATGCCTTAGTGTCACAAAAGGGCCTCCTCATCCGTTCTCCTAGTAAGAAGGAGTTTTATGCGTTGGTTGGCCCTCATCTTTTTTCCACTCATCGCTTGGTCACATCCCGTCATTTATAAAGACGGCTGGGTCATCTCAAGCATGACCATGCCGGACATGACAGATGCGGGCGCAAGCTACTCTTTTTCATCGAAGTGGGCGGCCGGTGTGAATTACTGGCGTCTGCAGGACAAGGCCGGGGATGAGCAAGAGTACCAACTGGCGAAACTCAATCATCTCTTGTGGCGCTATAATGGCGAAGCTTCCCAGGCCAACGTCTATCTCCATTCAGGTGTAGGTCGCAGCGAATGGGGTGACATTAAGGATCGGCTCGCTGTCATGGGTGGGGCCGAGGCCGATTGGGAAACCCGTCGCCATTTTGTGTCGGGTAAATATCTGCATCTACGCACATCTGATTACGATACCGGAATCTGGGTAGGGCGCGTGGGCGTCTCTCCGATTCTGGCTGAATTTCAAGATCTGCAAGCATGGGCGATGGTGCAGGCCTGGTATGATCCGATCACGTCCCGAGAAACCAAGATCACACCGCTGCTGCGGTTTTTTTATCACAACGTTTTATGGGAGATGGGTTCATCGCTCAAGGGCGACATGATGCTCAATCTAATGGTGCATTTATGAAGAAAACAATTTTGCTACTTTCGCTTCTGCTGTCTTTTTCCGCTTTCGCCGAAACCGTCAGTTTTGGAGTGAAGGGCATGGTGTGTTCGATGTGCGCGCAAGGAATCAAGAAAAAATTCTCGGCGCTAGAGATCAAGGACGTGAGTGTCGATCTCGACAAAAAACTCGTTACTTACACGTCAGACAAAGTGCTCTCCGACGCGAAGATCAATGAACTCATCAAGGATGCGGGCTATGTCGTCACCGACATTAAGCGGAAATAAAGCGAGCTGGCTGTCGGCCTGGCTTTCGCTCTTCACGAGCTTTGGAACACTCATCTGTTGTGCGCTTCCTTCGTTGTTCGTGGCGCTCGGCATGGGCGCCACGTTGGTGGGTATGCTGGGACAATTCCCGCAGTTGATATGGCTGTCAGATAACAAGGTATGGTTGTTTAGTGCGAGCCTCGTGATGCTGACGGTTACGTTTTTCGTGAGACGGTGGGCGGCGAACTTGCCGTGTCCCATCGACGCCCGCGAAGCCTGCGAGCGGACAAAGAAAATCAGTGGCGTCATCTACTGGGGTGCCGTGGGAATCAATCTTTTTGGTGTGTTTTTCACTTTCGTGCTGCCAAAATTGATCTATGGAGAGTGACGAGAATCTGATGCGACGGGTGCAGCGAAATGACGAGGGAGCTTTTGAGCTGCTCTATCGACGTCATGAAGAGCGAGTGTGGAAGTACTTTTCCAAGCGTGCTCCTCGCCGTGCGGAGGATCTCTTCCAAGAGTGTTTTGCGCGTTTACTTGAACGACGGGAACAATGGAACGGATCGCCGTTTGTGCCTTGGTTGTTTGTCATGGCCCGCCACTTACTGATCGATGATTACCGCCGCGAAAAAATTCGGGCGACAGAAGAGCTGACAGATCAGATGGCGCCACCGGCTGCCGAGATCGACGACTGGCTCAACGGGCTTTCGGAAGAAAACCAGCGGCTGCTCAAAGAGCATTATTTGGGCGGTTTTTCCTATGATGAATTGGCGCAAAAGTACCAGACCACGCCCGTGAGTTTGCGCCAGAAACTAAGCCGCGCTTTGCGCAGCTTAAAAAAGGGGGAGGCATGACTGCAAGAGTTCCGACTCATTTATCACATCGCGTTTTGGGGTATGCCGCCGTAGAACTCTCTCCCCAGGCCACTTTGCTGCGTTTTTATGCGGCCATGCTGGTGGGCGCTGTGATTACGCTGTTTGTGTGCCCGCAGTTTGGTGTGGGCCCTCTTGGTGGAGGCCATGGCATTGCTCATTGGGTGATGGCCTACGGCGCCTTTGCCTGTGGTGCTTTTTGTAGTGCTTTTTTTGTAGGCACAGGGACATTATGCGCAGTGCTGGTGCTGAATCGCTCTCAGTGGAGTTGGGTTTGGCGCCATCACTTTGGTCTGACCGTTCCTCCGTTCGCCGTGGCGTTTATCGCTCTGATGGGAATTAAACTGCTGGGTGGTCTGAGTTCAATCCACGAAACCCCGCTCTTTTATCTCGCCTGGCTGATCACTGGGCCCGTGACTTGTTGGCTCATTCTTCGCACAATGAAGGTGGTAAAACCCATTTAAGGATATTGTGCATGACTGGCTGGAAAGATCGCGCACTCGCGTACTACGATAAAAATGAGATGCGAGTGAACCTGAGTTTCTTCTTGGGTGGTTTCGTCTTCGATGTCATTACACTTTCAAGTATCGATGATCTCTTCTCCGTCACCCAGCAAGTCACCTACCTGCTGGTCGTTGGGTTCTTGCTGGTCAGTGAGTTCCTCGTGACGGCGCAGAAATGGAGCGTACCCAAGTGGCTTGCGAAGCCGTGGGAGTACCGCAGCGCCATCGTGCATTTCATCCTCGGTAGTTTGCTCAGCATCTACTCACTGTTCTTCTTGAAGAGCGCCTCGATTTTCTCCTCACTCACATTTGTCGCGCTCATCATGGGAATCATGGTGGCGAACGAACTCAAGAACGTCCAGTCCCGCGGAGATACCAAGATTGGTCTCTACGTTGTGTGCCTCTTTTCGTTCTTCAGTATGATGATTCCAGTGGCCCTTGGGTTTGTGGGCTGGATTCCATTTTTACTCGCGCTCACTGCGACTGGCCTGGTGTTGTGGGGTGTCTATAAGCTCCTCATGAAGCAAGTCGGCGATGCGGAACTTCTCAAGCGCCACTTGGTTTTGCCGGGGGCGAGTGTGAGCGGTTTGTTTTTAGTGTTCTACCTTCTCGGCTGGATTCCGCCGGTGCCACTGGCGGTAGAGGAGATGGGCATCTATCACTTCATCGAGAAGAGTGACGGGCGCTACTTCTTGTCCCATGAAAATCCTTGGTACAAACCCTGGAACAACGGCGACCAGGACTTCGAAGCGCGGCCGGGTGATAAGATTCACCTCTTCGCAAAAGTGTTCTCGCCTGCGCGCTTCGATGACACCGTCATTTTGCATTGGCAAAAATTTGACGTGGCGAACGGTTGGATGACCACCGATAAAATTCCGTTGCGTGTGACGGGCGGGCGTGTCGGCGGTTACCGAGGACACGCCTCGAAAGGCAACTACACGGCCGGCGATTGGCGAGTGGCCGTCGAAACCACCGATGGTCGCGAGATCGGGCGGATCCCCTTCACCATCGTCCAGTCGAGTGAGAGTGGCGTTCGTAATTTTAAAGTAGAAGAGCGGTAACTAGAATTCAGTCTGCTTGAAAAGCGTGATGAGCTCGAGAGCTTCTTTGCGTTTCTCTTTAAAGGTTGCGATTTGCTCTGGCGTGAGATCACGGCACAGGTCTTGGATCATCTTCACAGCGGACTCTTGCGCCATTCCCGCATCGAGCTGGTAACTTTCAAAAGCGGCGAGGATACGGCGTTCTTT
>JAIXOY010000249.1 GCA_027486525.1 Pseudomonadota bacterium | reverse complement strand
GGTAACTCTGTCAGTGTACAAAAACGCGTGGAACAGCTCGGGTTGGATTTCTGTTACGCCGGCAATGAAGATAAGCGTGAGGCATTTAAAGATCTCATTAAGCGCTACAACGTCCGGCCCGATGAGATTCTCTACATGGGTGATGAGTTGTTCGATCTTCCGTTGCTCAGGGCTTCGGGCTTCTCGGCCACCGTTCCCAGTGCGTGCATCGAAGTGCTGGAAGGCGTGGACTACATCACCACTCGTCGCAGTGGCGAAGGCTGCGCGCGCGAAGTGATCGACATGCTCCGCTTCGCCCAGGACATCACCCCACCGCTTGAAGAGATGAAGCTGTGAGCGTTCGTGGCAAGAAGATCTACCGCAGCTCCATGATCGCCAGCATGCGTGTGGTCATGTTGGCCGTGGTCGTTTTCTTCTACCACGACCTCTATCTCGGCACTTTCCAAGAAGAGAAGTTCTTAGCCGAGGGTGCCTTCAAGTTCATGGACGTGATTCGTTTTCATCTCAAGTACCCGACGGAGTTTTTCTGGCTCACGGGTCTCACCATCCCCCCGTTCATCTACTACTGCTTCGTGCGCGGGGTGCGCTTCTTTGAGAAGGGCTACCTGTTCAACAACGGCTTGCCGTTTTTGAATTCGTGGCATGCCTACGAAGAAGTGAAGCAGTATAAGATCCTCGCACCGAAATCGACCCTCGCGATGTTCAATGAGAAGGGTGACATCCAGCTCGTCGTCGACGGGAGCATCGAGCGCGTGATCGCCATCCTCGATCAACACGGCGTCCAGGGTGATCTGGCGCAGGATGCGTACGTGCGCCTACTCACAAACATCCGCAAGTTCGTTTACGTCGTCTTGGTGTTTACCGTCGTGATCTATTCCGCCCTGAAGATGGGATGGTTCCGGGCGATCACTTGACTCCGCTCACGATCTTCTACGTCTCTCCTTTGCGACGTTGCAATTTCAAGTGCAGCTATTGCGTTTCACACCAGCCATCGATAACGGACACGCTAGAGTGGCACCGCACTGAGGACAGGGCTCAGCATCAACAAGTGGTGGAGTGGATCTGCCGTTTGCCCTACCGGGTGCGCCTGCGCTTAGGCTCGGCCGGGGAGCCTTTCGTCTCTGCCGCGTACCTCAACTCTGTGGTGCGTCTGACCCATTCCGCGAATCTAGAATTCGTTGAAGTTCTCACCAACGGTTCCTGGGGAACTGCGCAGTTCGAGAAGTTCATCGCGGAGTGCGACGTCCGGAAGTTGACGCTCTGGATGACCTATCACCACTCCGAAATTACGCTCGAAAGATTTGTCGCGGCTGCCATCCAGGCCCGGTCATCTGGCGCGACCGTGATCGTTCATGCGTTGTTGTTTCCGGATAATCTTAAAGCTGCGAACGCGCTCAAAGAGATGTGTTCGAAGCATGGCCTGACGCTCCATGTGGGGTTGGGGTTGAACATAAACAACGCCTATCCAGAGGGAAGCAGGGTTCCCGTGTTGGATCAAGAAGATGCTGATCCGAGCTTGCTTGCCCTCAACGTCGCTTTTCCGGCCGAGGTCTACGATCTTGTGGCAAGTCCACGAGGGGCGCCTTGTTCTGCGGGCCATAACTATATCTACATCAATCGTCGTGCGGAAGTGCACCAGTGCAACACCTACGCCAAGTACTATCCAAGCCTCATGCTAGGGTCGGCGGCCAATCCGGATTTTGTGCTTAACCTACGCACCGACACCTACTATGCCTGCGGCACACCCGAGCGTTGCGTATGCGTGGAGGATTATCAGCATCTCCAGTTGGTGCAAGAAAAGCAACGGATCGTACGGCCGAGTGTGATCGCCTCTTCGCTCGAAGAGATCGGCTAGTCTAGGCGCGAAAGCTCGCGGCTTTATACAGGCGATTCATGAGTGCACGCCAGTTCTCGTCCTTGCGCTGCTCAGCTGTCAGCATAACGATGATGGCATCATGTCCCGGAGTGAGGTCACGGAGAGACTGGTAAAATGTGCGGGCCGCTAGGGCAGGGTCACTGCCCAGATCGAGACGAGCCTGGGCATGAAACGTTTTTTTCAATTTCTTTTGAGAAGCCTCTAGCAATTCGTGCACATCCACTTTCTCACCGACGAGCACGGGAATCGGCGGCATGTAGTGATGCTCCAACTGGCCCGGGGCCACCGGACTTTCAGCGTAACTTGTCTCTGTCGGAAGTCCGGCATTCTCTAAGATGTCATGCAGAGTAGCAGCAGTGTAAAAGCCCGGACGATAGACCATCACTTTCCAGCGACCTCCGGCACGTACCACGGCGGCCACGGTGGATTCAATCCCCACGTCGCAGGCGCCGCCATCAAGGACGAGCACGGTCTCACCAAACTCGCCGCGCACGTGTTCTGCCGTGGTAGGCGAGGTCTTTCCAAACTTGTTAGCGCTCGGAGCTGCCAGGCCATCAAAGTCCTTGAGCAGCTCAAGAGTCAACGGATGACGGGGGCAGCGAAGGCCCACTTCCGTGAGACCTGAAGTGATGAGGGGATTCATGTTGGGAAGCTTCGGTGCGATGAGCGTGAGAGGTCCCGGCCAGCACTTAAGGGCCAAGGCCTGGTGGATCTCCGTCCACTCCGTGGTGAGCGCCCGGGCCTTATCTATGCTATCGATGTGAACAATCAGGGGATCAAAAAAGGGCCGCTCCTTTACCGAGAAGACACGCTTAAGTCCTGCGTCCTGCTGGATATCAGCGGCCAGGCCATACACCGTCTCGGTTGGAATCGCCACCACGTCGCCGGCCTTAAGACGCCGACGGGCCTCATCGAGCAGGGACATCATTCACTCCAGACAGAGGCCGGCTGACGAATGCCGTTCATGCGTTTGTAGGTATCGATCACACCCATGCCGCGGAATTGGCCATAGGAGTAGGTCGTGCGGAACGGGAGTCCCTGACGACTGGTCGCATAGAACGTGCCGTTGATGAAGGCGTTCTCGCCGAACAGGACGGAGAAAGTCGCAAGGTCGTTCACTTCTTTTAAAACACCGGTGATCACATGTTTAAGTTGGGCGAGTTCATGGCGCCCGGTCCCTGCGAGGATACGTTTATACTCTTGGTAGGGTTTGAGCAATTTCTTTACGCAAGATGATTTCTTGTCGCACATGTGTTCGAACTCTTTGATGACCAACTCTTCGGAGAGCGTGTTGAAGTGCGCTAGGCCATCGCCCATGACACGGATATTGGTCGTGACCCGGAGGGGACCTTTCAGGTCTTCGTTGCGGATCATGGTCTTCAGCTCAGGGGAGAGGTTCACGGTGTAGCGATCCACGTAACCTTCGGCATCTTTCTTGTAGCTGCGATCCGTCCAGCGGTCCGTGCGGGCCGCTTCGAACGACAGCGATGCCACCATGGAGAACTGCTCCTGACTCTCGATCAGCATTTTCTCCGGATCCGAGGACTGTGGCAGGGTGGCTTCATACTCGATGGTGAGTTTACGGGTGAAGGCCGCGTCGTTCTGGATGATGCTACTGAATTGAAAAATGCGGAAGATGAAACTCGAGAACAGCCGACTCCAGAAGTTCTGCACCAAGCGAATCGATTCGCTGTAGTTGTTGAAGAAGGTCTTCACCGTCTGATCTTTGATCACGCGGGTTTGTTCCATGGCCGATTTCTTGAGGTTACCCCAGAGCAGCAGCATCGCTCGCGAACTGCTCGATGCCGTTTCGCCTTCGTTGAGTTGCACGACGTAGGGCTCGAGGAAACGAATGTCGGGAGAATTTTTGCGCAGGAGCTGTGCAAATTCCCGAGACGTGTCGGATCCGTTCGAGAGTTGATCACGATGCTCATCGCGGAAGCTCAACGTCATTTCCTTGTTCTTCTCCGAGGAGAACTCGAGGTCATAACTTAAGAGAGTGAACTGGATGAGCTTGAAGAAGTCCAGCTGCAGACTCGCGGTGACGCCGGCGCTTTTGATCAAGCTCGAGGCATGCGAGAGACGCAGGAACTCACCGGGCTTGCTCGCCTCCCGTGGCCTGATGCTCTGGAGCACGACGGAGGACTTGTTGGTGACCTCGGCAATCGCGCCGCCGTTGAACGAGAGGCCATACCAAGGCGGGCTCTCGATGACGCCTCCGGCACCCACGGTCCAGGTGTCTTCGCGCTTGAGCAGTTTTCCGTCGTTCAGCGCCAGGGCGCCGCTGGGCGTATGAGCGAGGAAGGGGAGGAACAAGTACCGGAAGTCCGCGATGATCGCTTCCCCAAAACTATCGGCGAAGTGGTACGTGGTGTAGACGCGCTTGAAGTTGATCCCCGCAAAGGCGGCAATGTCCGAAGCGCTCATGTCGACAGCACCTGCTTCGGCCATTTTTCCGAGGAAGGTGGTGGCCTCCACCACGATGGTCATGGTGTCCATGACGTTCCAGCGTTTTGCGTCGAAGAGATCCGGCGAGACTTGACGATCGACGTAGATGCCAAAACCGCCGAACGGTTTCTGCCAGCTGAAGCCGGAGAAATTTTGGGTGCCCATGTTGAATTGGTTGTTGAAGAAATTGAGACGATCCGCTTCCGCCTGGCCAATGCCCTGATAGCGAGACTCCAGCCACTGGCGAATCTCGCCATACATGAGAGACTGCTGGCCATCCCCGGGAGTTGTGCTGCGAGCTGACTTGGCTTCAGCGCGGTTAAGTTCAGCGAGTTCACGGTCAAACAGGAAGGGGACCAAAGAACGGCGCGCATCAGAGGCGTCTCGGCTTTGGGTGTGAGCATTTTTTTGGATTTCAGGATTTGTTGAGTCGATGGCTTCAATAAATGTTTGCGAAAGTCGGATATGCTTAAGGCCAAGAGGATTTTCTTGAGCATAGAGGACACTCGAGAAGAGCAATGCTACAATCGAAATTGTGCGCCATCCATGCATACAGAGGTCCTTTGAAACTTCGTGTTCAGGTCTTTGTCGGTCGTATGGTGACTTAGTTTTAGGCCCGAAAGCCGCTCCAGGAGGAGCCCAGTTATGTCTGACCCGAACCATGCGAAATTCCGCGAATTACTCGATCAAAACCATCAGTGGCCGGACTTTTATACCTGGAAGTTCATCGTCAAAGCTGAGTCGTCTTCTCAGGTGGTCGAACTCTTAGGCGGATACGAAGTGACTATTAAAACGTCTGAAAAAGGCAACTACGTGAGCATCTCGGCACGCAAACTTGTGCAGACCACGGATGAGGTCCTGGCGCTGTATCACTTGGTCTCGGGGATCCCTGGAGTCATGAGTTTATGAAGCAACATCAGACAGCGGTTGTGCTCGGTGCGGGTGCCTTCGGTACCTCGGTCGCCTTCGTGCTCGCGCAAAATTTTCAACGCGTCGTCATCAAAGTTCGTTCGCAAGACATCTACGACGAGATCAAGCGCGGCGAGAACACGACCTATCTTCCGGGCCAGGCGATTCCTCCGGAGATTGTTCCCGCGCTCACGTGGGAGGAGCTACACAAGCTCACGCAGGGTGAAGTGGAGCTCGTGGTCTCGGGTCTTCCGACGTCGGCCATTCGTCCATTCTTCCGTGAAAACGTCGCCGAGATAAAAAGATTCCTCTCGAAGGGAATTCCCTTCGTGTCGCTCGCGAAAGGTATCGACACCGAAACACTTGAGCTACCAGATGACATGTTCGCGGATTATCTCAGCGAATATGAAGATCAGCTGACCTATCTTTCGGGCCCCTCATTCGCCAAAGAAATTTTGGACAAGCAGATCACGCTGGTGAGCTTGGCCGGACGATCACGCGCGACACTCTTGAAAGCGTCGGAGATGCTCCACACGGATTTCTTCAAATGCTTTCCCACCTACGATGTGAAAGGCGTGCTCCTCGGGGGCGCGCTCAAAAACGTGCTCGCGATTGCGGGCGGGATCATCGAAGGTCTGGGCTATAACCACAACACGCGCGCGGCCATGATCACCCGGGGAATCGTGGAGATGCTTCGCTACGGCGTCGTCTTCAACGCCCGTCCAGAAACGTTCTATGGCTTCTCAGGCATGGGCGATTTGATTCTCACCTCGACGGGCGAACTTTCACGTAACAAGCAGTTTGGGATTGAGATCGCGAAAGGCCGTAAGCCGGAAGAGATCATCCGCTCTACACGTTCGGTGGTGGAAGGCTACAAAACCACAAAAGCCGCTTTTGAACTTGCGCAGAAATATGAAATCCGCGCCCGTCTCTTTCAAGGGATGTACATGGTGCTCTACAAAGATATGGCGCCGGCGGATTTGATCGGTGAGCTGATGAAAATGCCCGCTAAGTTTGATGGAGAATAAATGAAATCTCTCTTCCTGTTGGCCCTCATCGCCTCTTGCGCTTCTCCCATTCCGCAAAACGAAACGGACATCCCGTTCTGCAAGCTCGACAGCGAGTGCGGCATGTACCGGTCTCGCTGCGGAAAGTTCGTCGCGTTTAACGTGAAGTATGGCAATTACGTTGAGCGAGAGTTTAAGAAGCGCGAAGAGAAGATCCAGTGCGAGAACTACCCCGACACCCGCCGCTACAGCACTCGTTGTGAGATGAATGCCTGCACGCTCATCGAGCGCTAGCTAGCTGATACGAGGCAAACTTAGAATGAAGGTCGGATGCTCATTGTCTCCGTCCAGGACCAGCGCTCCCTTGTGAACTTCTGCGATGGTCCGGGAGAGCGAGAGGCCCAGGCCCGTTCCCTGGCCCGGGGCCTTGGTGGTGAAGAACGGCTGGAAAATTTTATCCTGGATGGCCTTCGGAATCTGGGGCCCGGAGTTCTGCACGACGATGCGATGGAAGGTGGTGTCCGAGTCGCAGGTGATCTTGATCCACCGTTCTTCGAGCGACGCCACCGCCTGCGTCGCGTTTCCAAAGAGGTTCAAGAGAATCTGTGAAATCTGGACGATGCTTCCCGCGACCATTTTGTGTTTGAACATCTCCGAGTCGAGGTGGAAGGCGACTTCGGCTTTTCGAAAGTTCATCGTCGACAGGTTCGTGACGTCTTGGATGACCGCAAGAAGATCCACCGTTTCGATCGTCGTGAGTTCGGATTTGTGGGAGAGGTTTCGCATGGCCCTGATGATGCCCGAGATCCGCAGTCCCATGCGGTCGATGGTATCGAGGCACTTCACGACGACCGGGGAGGGGGCCTGGATGTTCGTGCGCAGGATATCCGTGTTGCCCATGATCACACCCAGCGGATTGTTAATTTCGTGGGCGATGCTCGACGAGATTTCCCCTAGCGCCGCCAGCTGGCTCGAGCGAATGATGCTTTCTTCTTGCTGCTTGATTCTTTGCAGGCTCTCTTTAATCGTGGTGATGTCGCGGAAGATCAGGGTGAATTCCTGCCGGGCCTCGGAGCGCGAGGCCGAGCAGAGGAGGTGCTTTTGCTCGCCCGCGACTTGCTTCACGAGCTCAAAGGTCTGGGGGAACTTCTGGATGGTCGCGAGCTGTTCGCCTTCAACCTCCAGGCCAAACTTCTCATAGGCCGCGTTTTTGTAGATGGTTTGATACTGCTGATCAAGCACGATGACCATCTCCTGCGCCTCGTCGAGGATACTCTGGTAGAAGGTCTTCTGCTTCTCAATCTTTGCAACCAAGAGGAAAATGAATGCTAGGAACAAAGGAAAGGCGAGGGACGTGAAGAGATAGATCTTTTGCGACTGGTAGACGTCGAAGGCGTTCAGGATAGACCAATTCAGGCCCAGTTCGCTCAAGTCGAGCATGATAAACATCAGCGGTGGGAGCTGGCCAAGGAGGATGGCAAGCATGATGGCGACAAATCTTTTAGACAACTGATGACTCATTTTTTACTATGGTAGAAAGAAATAGGAAAACTTTTGCGTCTCATTAACTCGGTCATTCTATGTTACTTTCTCGTGGCAGTTTCTGCTGCCCACGCCGCATTAAGGGACCATGTCGTAACCGTGCAAAGAGGTTGCCCAAATGCCTCAACTCTTCTCATCAAAAAATCAGCAGTGGAACTGAGTTCTGCCCAAAGCTGCCAACAAAACTATACTGAAAAGCTTCTCCAGGCGTGCTCGGACATGGACTGCCCGAAACTTGTGGAAAGCTTCAAAAACAACTTACAAGACCGTACAGGTTCAGTGGTGGGCGAATGAAAAGGTATCTTCTCCTGCTGGCCATCTTCGTCGCTTCCGCTGGGGCAGCGGAGTCACCCCAATCGCTCGAAGAAAGGATCGCGAAGCTCGAAGAGAAACTCGAAGAGTTTGAGATCGACAAGTCCTACGACCGGTTGCACGTCTCGGGAACCTACATCAACTACCTTGAAACGATAAACGCCACGTCGAAGAACGGGACCACCGGCGAGAAAGTCGCTGAGAATGGCGAGATCATGAGCATGCACGTGGCGCTCAACTTCGACGTGAACATAAACAAGAACATCGATTTCTTCACGACACTTGCCATGGGGAAGGTCTGGAACAACGACGGGCGAGAGGGGGAAGAGCAAGGGTCGTACCGATCTTACCAAGGGTCCTACGCCTACGCCGGAAGCACGGCGCGATTTGATGTGGCCTACATTCGGTGGAGAACCGATGAAGAGTGCTGGAGTTTTGCTCTCGGTCGTATGACCACGAGAGGTGGCCCTCCCATGAATCAGCTCGATGCGCTGAGCAGGAATGGAACCTATCCTCGGTTCGGCTACAATGCGATTTTTGATGGCCTCGCAGTGGTGCGCGATTTCAAAGCGATCCTCCCCAAAGACTACAGCGTAAAAACGCGGCTCTTTTACACACCCACTTTCCAGCTGGACAGTCGCGATCGGAGCGCTCCAGCTCAGGACGTCGATGGCAATGCGATCGACCGACGGAGCAATCAGCTGACCTGGCTCAACGAGTTCGAGCGCAGCAACACCAGCTTCGCCAAAAAAATCAGCCTGTATTCCATGCTCTGGTACTACGACAAGTTCTACGACGCCGAATACCAGTCAAGTACCCGTGAGGGAGTAGAATACTACCGGGCCCTGAGCCACTCGCTCTACCTCGGTTTCGAGAGGATCGCTGGCAGCGGAACGAATTTTTCTTGGAGCAATCTCCGGGTGAATTCGAAGTCCGACGGTGGGACCTTGAATCATAGCGACGCCCATCTGTTTAACCTGAACTACACCTTTGCGTCGGAGCACGTCGTAGGGGTAGAGCAAATTTTCACCGATCGCAGCTTCTACATCGACGACTGGAGCTACCTGCAGTTTAATGATTTCTACCAGCGGCCCTCGAGCAGCGGCCAGCACGTTTTCGGAGCGATCTCGTTCCCCCACCGACAGGTCCTGCGTCTTGGAGTCTACCAGTACCGAGCGAAGGTGAACACGTTTGCGGGCTACGATAGTAAGCAGACCACGCAAAACTTCTACGCGTCTTACCGCATCGATTTTTGAAGCTGATGGTTCTCGATCAGCTCCGTCACCACCTGCGGGAGCTGGCGAATGCTGGTTTTTTCTATGAACTTCACGGAGCCCTTGTTGTCGATCTGTGCAAAGACATCCTCTTCCGCGTGGCCTGAGATGAAGACGAAGGGAGTGGTGATCCCTAGTTCTCTTGTGAGCTTTAGGAGTTCGATGCCCGAGATTTTCGGCATGGTCACGTCGCAGATGATGGCGTCGAAGGTTTCTGCTTTGAGGAGTTCTAGCGCTTCCTGTCCATTGGCGGCTTCCTTGAAGCTGCGGTGAGTGAGCCTGTTGGAAAGAACGATGGCCTCGCGAATGTCGGCCTCATCGTCAACGATCAATACACTCTCGAGATTTTTCATCGGAACATCCTAACATGAGCTCCGGGAGAGCGGGATCGCATTAAGAGGGTTTAATGTGCCGTTAGCGGCTATCTGCACTGCTGGGTCATGGCAAGGCCATGGGTTTTTAGTAAGTTCTCCGTAAGGAGCTTTTTGGCACCCTTACGGAAAAACTTGATAGAAGCCTTACAGCCTTCGTGGCGGAGGTGGAAGCCTAGGATTAAAGGACGGATTACGCTTAAGCTCGGCCAGGGCCGACTTTATCCCGGTCTGGAGCTGTTGATCCACGCCGGCCTCGAAATCATGAGGCAAGTTATCGACATTGATATCCGGATCAGTTCCATGGCCCTCTACGCCCCAGCCCACATCCTTAAACCAGAAGGCAAACTCCGGCTGCGTCGTTGAGCCACCATCCATCAATTGGTGGCGTGGCCAGATGCCAATGACGCCACCCCAGGTGCGGGTGCCGATCAAAGGCCCGAGCTTATACAACTTAAACGAGTGGCTAAAAATATCGCCATCACTGCCGGCGAATTCATTCGTAAGTCCTACCATGGGCCCGCGTGGAGCATCGAACGGGTAGGGCTGATCACCAAACCAGCGGGACGCATCGATGCCCACACGTTTTTGGAGGAGGCGACTCAGGACGAGTCCAGACACGTGGCCACCACCGTTGAAGCGCACATCAATAATTAAACCTTCATGGTCGAACTCTTGCTGGTACTGCTCGTAGAACTCGGCGTAACCCTCGGGCCCCATGTCTGGAATGTGGATGTAGCCGATCTTCCCGTTGGTGGTTTTATGCACGGACTCGCGACAGCTTTCCACCCAGTCGCGGTAGCGCAGGTTTTGTTCATTCACGAGGGTCTTCACCAGATGCGTCTTCTTTCCTGCCACTTCGATGGAGACATCAACCCCCGCCAGTCCTAAGAGCATTTGATTGATGGTCACATCGGCGGAAACACGTCGTCCGTTGATGGCGACAATGACGTCGCCTTCTTGCAAGCTGACATCCCCTCGTTGCAGTGGGCTCTGTTGATCTGACAGCCACGGGTAGCCTTTAAGAATTTTCTTGAGGCCCCAGCCTTGCGCTTTTTTATTCCACACGTAGTCGGCTCCGAGGAAGCCAAGCTGCATGCGCGGGAGTAATCGAAGGTCACCTCCCGAAGCATAGGCATGACCCACACCCAGTTCGCCGATCAACTCCCAGGAAAGATCCGTCAGCTCCGAGCGCATGGCGATCTTCGGCAAGAGCTTGAGATACTTCGCGCGCTGCTTATCCCAGTCCACGCCACCGAGATTTTTTTCCCAGTAGAAGAGTTTTTGTAGGCGCCAGGTTTCCTCGAATATTTGTTTCCACTCGTTCACCGGATAGACGGGAACCTGAAAACGATCCGTGGCGATCCAACCCGATTTCGGGTGCGCGTCGTTGTCGGCCGCGTCTTCCGAGCCGAGGTCGCTCGCTTTTCGCAGCCGCAGCCGCTCGCCGATCTTCAGGATTACAAAATCTTTTTTCGCCGAGGTGGCAAAGCCATTCACGCCGCTCATGACTTGTTTCTGCTTCAAGGTCGTGAAGTCGTAGGACTCAAAAACGTAGGTCATTAACGGACTGGGTCCGCTGAGTGGACGGCTGCCGGTGATCGGCAGGGAGGTCAGCAGCAGACCTTTGTCCAAGGGAGTGAGCGCGGTGTATTCGGCTTCGCGCGCTGGAATGTGAATCAGGCGATCTTCAATGCCAGCGAAGTCGATGCTCACAGTGATGGGAGCTGGCGTCGCCGCGGGCTTTTTAGGATCGGCCGGCACGGGGAGGTCGGGCTTCCAGCGCAGCGGCGACGTGCCTGTGGCCTTGAGTAACAGTGCGTAGGGACGATTGAGGTGTTCGAAGAAGAGTGAGAAGCGCTCACGTTCATATTTCGGATTGAAGTTGTGGGCCGCCAGAAAATAAATCATCGTGCCACAGTTCGACCAACGAGGAGTGGAGTAACTGAGGCCCGTCTTGGTGATCGCCTGGAGTTTTTTGGTCTTAGCGTTCCAAACGGAAAGTTGGTGCTTTCCACGAGCGACACCATGGGGAATCACCACCCATTGCGAATCCGGCGACCAGTCAAAATCACTGATGGCGGCCAGGCGATCCGTCAGTACCACGGTGCTTTTTCCGCTGCTGATCTCAACCACCATGAATTCGTTACGATGATTCACTAATCCGATCTTCTCGCCGTCGGGAGAAGGTTTAAGAAACGCGACCCGGCCAATGTTGGCACTCAGAGTTCGCCGGACCGCAGGCTTCTTGAGATCCACCACCACGAGAGATTCAGTTTCTGTTTTACCTTCGGCATCTGTCACAAAGGCGACGGTTTGAGTGTCGTGGGACTCTTTCAACCACACCGCCAAGCGGTCGCGCGATTTCTGCTCTAAGACGAGAGATGGGGTCGCCACCGCTCCTTGCCAGGCGGGAGCGAACAGCGTTTGCCCGCGGGCCGTGAGAGCGAGAGACTGGCCCGTGGGGCTGACGTGGTAGCCTTCCAGGTTCTGCATCGCCGGAATCCACTTGTGCTGCTTGTGGGTGCCCTGTGAATGAACTTGGACAGGAATGTGCTGGGCCTTGTTGGTGGCGGGATCAAAGTAGTAAAGTTCACCGGCGCAGTGATACACCAGGCGCTGCCCATCGGAATTTAAGTTACGTACATAGTAGTCTTTCTCGAAGGTGTGTTGCTTCAGGCCCTTGCCACTCGCGAGGACGGAGTAGAGGTTTCCCACACCGTCGTGGTCTGAAAGAAAAAACAGCCGCTCTTCGATCCAACACGGATGAGAAAGGTTGCCTTTGATGGTGCGTAGGAATGGAGAGTAGGTCTTGCTTCCTTTCTTGCGAAGATAAAATTTTCCGGCCGTGCCGCCGCGGTAGCGCTTCCAGTGGGAAGCCTCGGGCCGCCAGCCATTTCGTTCCAGCACCTCATCACCGCTCTTAGAAAGTGATTGGCGGATGGCAAAGCCTTTACGCAAACGCTCCGGTTCGCCACCCTGAGTGCTGATGAGAAAGAGTTCTTCATTCCAATTTGCATCAAGCGCCCAGGAACTCAGCAGTACTTGGTTCTTATGCCACCCGCGTGCTTGCGAGATGCCGTTAAAGAAAGTGAGGCGCTTGAGTTCGCCGCCGATCGCTGGCATGACGAAGACTTCGCGCGCGCCATCTTCCGTCGAGCTGACGGCGAGGTGTGTTCCATCCGGTGAGAAATGCGCATTAGAAAATCCACCACGTCCGGCGGTCAGGCGCCGAGCGATGCCGCCCGCGAGTGTGGTCGTCCAGAGATCCTCTTCGCAAACGAAGACGACTTGATTTCCGTGCAATGTGGGGTGAGCGTAGTAGCCTTGTGACATGGTCCATCCTTGGTGAATCCTCCAAGGATAGAACAGGCAGGTATGAGAATTCTACTGAGGGGTTTAGTCAGGATGTCGCTATCTAAAATTGCGCCCGCCGCCACCCCAACTTGCAGGCCGCCGCTCTGGTGTCGCTTTAATGATCTCTAATTTGACGCGCTCTGGTTGTTGCTCTTCGGCCTGGTCAGCTTGAGCTTCAGTGGCCTTGATCTGAGTGGTCGACGTTTCAGCTTCTGTGGCAAGAACCTGCGCGCTGGCGAGTACGAGGAGAAGAATAAAAACTTTCATGGGATGTGCTCCTTCAATTTGCCCAGACTAATCGTTTCACCCAAGCTGAGAATGGTGCCATCAGGTTTTTGGATGAAGTAGGCCGGTACACCCACTATGTTATAACTTTTTAGGAAATTTGTAATGGTGTCATCTCGCTGAGTCCAATCACCGCGCAGTTGAACAACTTTATTTTCTTTAATGTAGTTCTGAAACTCTTCAGTATCCAGCACCAACTTCTTGTTTACCTTACAGGTCAAGCACCAAGCTGCGGTGAAATCCATGAACAGCCATTGCCCCTTCTGCGAGACCATCATCTCCGGCGACCACGGTTGCCACACACTATTCGTGAGAGGGGATTGCATGCGATCGGCGGGCTTCATCGGGAAGTTTTTCAGGGCCCC
>JAIXOY010000041.1 GCA_027486525.1 Pseudomonadota bacterium | reverse complement strand
TTGAACGGGTCTCTCTCAAAAACACAATTCAACGCTCAAGGGATCGCTGCTGAAGCGCAGGACATCGCGGCGACTTTAAAGATCCAAGAACTCAGCATTGATCAAATCGTCAAAATCAATCTCAACGGCAACGTCATCTCGATCCGCCTC
This sequence comes from Pseudomonadota bacterium, assembly GCA_027486525.1. Taxonomy (GTDB): domain Bacteria; phylum Bdellovibrionota; class Bacteriovoracia; order Bacteriovoracales; family Bacteriovoracaceae; genus UBA6144. The sequence goes on along the minus strand of JAIXOY010000041.1, from coordinate 3,823 downwards.
GAAGCGCGTTGCACACCTCTTGAGATCACCATCCCGCGTTTCTCTCTGCAGGCATCCGCAGCTTTTGTGAGTGAGCTCTCCTACTGGAGACCTGAACTCGATGACCTCATATTAGTGATTCCTGAAGCTGGGTGGAAGATCTCACCGTTTAGTTGCTCTGGTGTTGGTGGCCTTGGTGAAGAAATCACAAATCGCCTGAACCGGGCCTTGCAAGACCCACAAGTTTTCCGAGAGCAAATACTGCAATGGCTCGCCCCACAAATCCAGCAAGTATGGAATGACGGCTGGAATGAACTGGTGGATTCGGCGCAGGATCAACTCACAATCCTTGGTATGGAAGCACCTTCAGACAAAGGTGTCATGTTACTTGCGCAACTCTCGCTCGCGACATCTCGGCAGGTCGGCCCACCACTCATTAAACCCGAAACTCTCTCCGCAAAAGTACCTCAGCTGATTTTTTCTCAGGCCAGCGTTGAGGCGCTTCTCGAAGATCGTCTCCTCGCCATGATCCCTCGCCAGTACAACTTACAGGACGTGGAAGGATTCCGCTCGTTGATGGGTTCACGTCTATTGCAATCCTTTGTCTGGCCTGATTTGCGTCGCTTTTCCTCGAACACTCCCTTCTATGTTGTTCCTCGCCCAAACGCAGGCTCTTTAGTTTTGCGAGGCCTCAACGCGGAGATGACCGTTGAAGGTTCACTGCAAACCTTCATTCAAAATGCAGTCATTGATTACATGAACTGGGGTCTAAGTCTCAAAACCGACATGTCGCTGGAAGTGAAAGACAGCGTGCTTACGATCAAGACAGGAAAACCGATCACCAACATGGTGACACACTTCTCCGGACTCTACTTGCTGCTCTATCGGCCTAACCAAAAACTCTCCAGCAGCATTCTACAAGATGCCGTCCAAGGATTTTTCAAGGCCAGCACCTTTCAGCAAAACCTTCCTACGCTTCAGCTACAAAACAGAATCTGGAAACTCCAGAACTGGCAGCAGAAAGAGGAACTGATCACCATGGACTGGCAGGAATAAGGGGACGACTCATGAAGACACTTTGCTGGTCTATCGTTACGGTGTGTCTCGGCTGGAGCCTCTACTCCTTGAGCGGACTCCGCACGGAGTATTCCGTGGAGCAGTTTTATCCAAAGGAACATGCGCTGCTCGCAGGACATGACAAAATCACTAAGCAGTACCGGCTGAACCAAGATTCGCCCTATCTCTTTGTGATTCAGCTGCCTGAAAAAGAGGCCTGGCTTTACCCGGCGCACATTGCGGCCCTGCAAAAAGTCTCCACTTATATTCAACACCGCGAAGATGTGAAAACCATCCTCTCCCTCACGCAAATTGAAGGGGCCAGTACCGGCACGGACGAGTTGGTCATCGGCAACATCTTTGACCGAGAAAAACCTGCGCACTGGAAAGAGGCGGTACAACGCAATCCTCTGCTTTACCCGTTGCTTGTCACGAAGGACTTTCGGGCCACACTTCTAGCTGTTGAGCCTAAGGCCTTGAGCAAGCAGGCCCGGGAGATCACGCACAAAGAGCTTCTCGGACAACTTGAAAAGTCTTTTCCTCAGGCCCAAATCCTTAGTGCCGGAGTGCCACTTTTGCAGACTCGCCTGTCCGACATGATCCAAACAGAATTAGGCCAGTTTCTCATCCTAACAGCGCTGGCGTTTTGTCTCTTCTTCTACTTGATCTTTTCTCATTGGAGCGCCATTGCCTGTGCGTTTGTCACGATTCTGGGCACTAACATCTTCTCGCTCGCATTGATGAGTGCGTGGAACATCCCGATGAATGCGATCTTAGTGACGCTACCGGTGATCGTGAGTGTGTCCGTGATGAGTTTACTGATTCATACTCTGCATCTGTGGTCTCAGCGCCGCACGCCCGAGGCCGGCTTTCCAGAGGCCCTCGTGACATGCAAAGAGATATGTTTGCCGAATGCACTTGGGATTACCACCACCGCTCTTGGTTTCTTGGCGCTGGCCCCATCTCCCATTCCCATCATCGGCCAGTACGGTTGGACCGTGGCGCTGATTCTCAGCTGTGTGGCCGTGTTGAGTCAGTTGATGATGCTGTGTGCGCTCCCGCTGGTTAAACCCGTCATGCGCTCTTGGCCTGGGCGTCCTGCGACGTGGGCCCTGTGGTGCTTGAGCTACCCACGTGAAATTCTAGCCGCCACCGTTGTGGCCACGCTTGCGGGCACGCTCATGCTCTCACAGCTCAATTTTTCTATCCGTCTGTTTGATGATCTTCCGGAAGGCGATGACGTTCGCGCAAATACGGATTGGATTGATCGGTCCTTCGGCGGTGTCCTGACTTTAGATGTCACCACCCGAGCACAGGAAAACGACTTCTGGCGGAAACCGGCTTCTTTGCAGCGCCTGAATGCTCTCACCCAGGAGTTACGCGGTCACCCGCACATCGGGACCGTTGTCTCCGTGGCGGATTTTTTCCAAGGAGAGATCCCGAAGTCTTCGTCTCAGATCGCTGAGACGTTCTTTCTGTTCTCCATGGCGGAAAAAAATCCGCTTTTGTCCTTCATGTCAGAAGACGGCAAAGACATGCGCCTCGCGGTCAGACTGTCTGATCTAGCGACCGTGGATTTAAATGCGACAAAAAACCATATCCGCCAAACGATCAAGCAGCATTTCCCGGAGCTCACGTACGCAGAAGGCGGCATGGCCTCTTACGCACATGACATTAACCGTGACGTGGCGAAAGCCTTAATCTTTGAATTCTGGCAACCGCTGGTCTTTATCGGATTATTTTTAGTGCTGATGTTTCGTTCATTCAAATGGGCGGCCATCGCGTGCCTACCTAATCTGATCCCACCCGCCTTTCTCGTCATGGCCCTCGCCATCACGGGAACGGCTGTGAAGCCGGGTATCGCGCTGATCTTCTCCATCGCTTTGGGATTTGCTTTCAACAACACGCTCTATCTCTTGAGCCGCCTCCGTCAGCTTCCGGCCACTCGCGAATCATTACTCAAGGCGCTCCTCATGGAGGCCAATCCTTGCTTGCTTGAATCTCTGATCATGTTCGTTGGCTTTGCGATTTTTCTTTTTTCCAAGTTCGACATGAACCAAACCTTTGGAGGGTTTATGCTCATCTCAATCCTTGCTGGCTTTCTCGCTGATCTGGTGTTCCTCCCTGCTCTGCTCCATGTCTTCCCAAGCCTCTATGTGAAAAAGTTGGCCCAGGTGCCTATCGCGAAAGAGACACATAAAATGGCTGCAAGCATTGCCGTTCTCCTTATGTTAAGTGCCAGTGGCCCTGCCCTCGCGATGGAAGCCAAAGACATCTTGAAAAAATCCCAGCAGCAGCTCGATGCCAAGGATGACCAGGCCAAGGTAGAGATGAAGATCATCGAAGAAAACGGTGAAAGCAAATCTCGCACGCTGACTCTGCAAACCTTGCGCGCTGATGGTTTTTCCGTCATGGCTCGTTTGCAAAGTCCGGCCGACATCAAAGACATGGCCTTCTTGGGGCAGGTCGACGAGGACGGCAATGAGATGCAGTACATCTACCTCCCCTCCAGCGGCCAAGTGCGCCGACTCGTGACCGGAAAAACCAAGGCGGGTTTACTGGGTTCGGAGATTAGTCCGGAGGATCTAAACTCCCAGGCCATTAAATCCGCCACGGTGAAACTCATCAAGACCGATGTCAAATCCTATTGGATTGAACTGAAGCCGGCCGGAGAAACATCGGAATACACTCATGTCATCACAAAAATCGGAAAGAAGGATCTTCTGCCGCAAGTGACCGAGTACTACATCCAAAAGAAAATGAAGAAGACCGTGCAGTTCATGAATTA
>JAIXOY010000094.1 GCA_027486525.1 Pseudomonadota bacterium | reverse complement strand
GTGATCAACAACCAAGTCGGTTTCACTACGGACTTTGACGATGCGCGGACGTCGATCTACTGCACCAGCGTCGCGCGTACACTTGAAGCGCCGATCATCCACGTGAACGGCGATGATGCGGAAGCGGTGGTCTACGCCATGGAACTTGCCATGGAGTTCCGCGCTAAGTTCAAAGGCGACATCTTCGTCGACATGGTCTGCTACCGTAAGCACGGCCACAACGAATCCGACGAGCCGAAGTTCACGCAGCCCTCGCTCTACAAATTGATCGGCAAACACAACAACCCACGGGAAGTTTACAAAGATAAGTTGATCGAAGGTCGCCAGATCGAGGCGCAGCTGGCAGTCCAGATGGAAGAAGAGTTTAAGAACCTTCTGCAGGATCGCTTTAATTCCGTGAAGCAGAAGCCGCTGCCTTACCAGTACCAGAAGCCTGAAGAAGAGTGGAAAACCTTCCGTCGTTCCACGCCGCAGGATTTCGATCACTCGCCGAAGACGGCGGTAAAAAGAGAAGTCCTCGAGAAAACGGTGCAGGCCTTGACGACCTTGCCGGCCGGCTTTAAGCCCATTGATAAAGTGCTGAAGCTTCTGGAAGAGCGAAAAAAGCGTTTGGGTGATGATCAGCTTGATTGGGCGATGGGGGAGCTGCTCGCCTACGGTTCACTGTTGCAAGAGGGCATCAACGTCCGCATGTCAGGACAAGACTGCATCCGCGGAACCTTCTCGCATCGTCATGCGGGTGTGACGGATGAAGAGTCGAGTTCTCGCCACATCTTCCTTCAGCACATCAATGACAAGCAGGGCAAGTTCCGCATCTACAACTCACTTCTTTCGGAGTACGCCGTGCTCGGCTTCGAATACGGCTACGGCCTGGGCTCACCGTCAGGATTGAATATTTGGGAAGCGCAGTTCGGTGACTTCGCCAACGGCGCCCAAACCATCATCGATCAATTTATTTCATCCGGAGAGTCGAAGTGGCAGCGCCAAAACGGCGTCACACTTCTGCTCCCTCATGGCTACGAAGGCCAGGGCCCTGAGCACTCGAACGCTCGCCCAGAGCGGTTCCTTCAGCTCGCAGCCGAATGGAATATGGTCGTCGCGAACCTCACGACTCCGGCCAACATGTTCCATGCCCTCCGTCGCCAGGTGAAGTGGGAGTTCCGCAAGCCTCTTGTGGTCTTCACGCCAAAATCGTTGCTCCGTCACCCGGAGTGCATTTCCAGCGCGAAAGACCTCACGGACGGCAACTTCCAAGAAATCATCGACGACAGTGATGTGAATGCCAAAGACGTGAAGCGTCTCTTGTTGTGCACGGGAAAAGTCTTCTTTGATCTTAAAGCGCGCCAAAAGAAAGATGGCCGCAAAGACATCGCGATTGTGCGTCTCGAGCAGCTCTACCCCATGCCAGAAGAGCAAAGCCTTGCGCTGGTGAAGAAATACGCCTCTGCTGAGAAAGTATGGGTTCAAGAAGAGCCGAAGAACATGGGGGCGTTCACCTTCCTTCGTCGCTATACACAGTTCGATGATTTCAAGTTGATCGCTCGGAAGTCCTCGGCCAGCCCGGCGACCGGCTACGCCAGCGTGCATGCACAAGAACAACAAAAGCTTATGGACATGGCCTTCGGCGCCGCTCCTGTAGAATCGATTTAAGAGGAAAAAGCCATGATCGAAGTAAAAGTTCCTGCTGTTGGCGAATCTATCACTGAAGTCGTGATTGCGGCTTGGCTCAAGAAAGACGGCGACATCGTAAAGATGGATGAAGCGATTTGCTCCATCGAGTCGGATAAAGCGACGTTGGAAATCTCTGCTCCCAAAGCGGGCAAGTTGAAAATTCTGAGCGCTGAAGGTGCGACGGTGAAGATCGGCGACAAGGTCGCGGAGGTGGATGAAACGGCATCTGCCGGAGCGGCGGCCCCTGCTGCCCCCGTTGCTGAAGCTCCAAAAGTAACGAACACGGCGACGCCTGTGGCCTCGCCCCAGCCAAGCGATAAAGCGTACCCATCCCCGTCGGCCGCCAAAATTCTCGCGGAGAAAGGCGTCGACGCCGCTTCTGTTGCGGGCTCTGGCAAAGACGGCCGCATCACGAAAGGTGACGCTCTCTCGGCCCAGGCTCCGGCCCCGAAAGTCGAGCATTCCATGGCGCAGTTAGTGAAAGAAACGATTTCGCAATCCTTCGGTCGCGACGTGAAGCGCGAGAAGATGAGCAATCTTCGGAAGACCATTGCTCGCCGGTTGGTCGAAGCGAAGAACACCACCGCGATGCTCACGACTTTCAACGAAGTGGATATGTCGGCGGTCATGGAGCTGCGGAAGAAATACAAAGACGCCTTCAAAGAAAAACACGGCGTGGGCTTGGGCTTCATGTCGATCTTCACGCGGGCGGCCTGCCAGGCGGCGAAGATGTTCCCGGCCGTGAACGCGCAGATCGATGGCACCGACATCATTTACCACAACTACGCGGATATCGGCGTGGCGGTGTCGACTCCAAAAGGGTTGGTGGTACCTGTGGTGAGAAACGCAGAAAGCATGTCGCTGGCGCAGATCGAAAGTAAGATCGTCGAACTCGCGGGTCGCGCTCGTGATGGTAAACTCACCATCGACGAGATGACCGGCGGAACATTCACCATCACCAACGGTGGCGTGTTCGGTTCCATGCTTTCCACTCCGATCATCAACATCCCCCAGTCTGCGATTTTAGGGATGCACAACATTGTTGAGCGTCCCGTGGCCGTGAACGGCCAAGTGGTCATTCGCCCCGTCATGTACATCGCACTTTCTTATGACCACCGGATTGTGGACGGTCGCGAGTCCGTGGGCTTCTTGAAAGCGATTAAAGAGATGGTGGAAGATCCTGCTCGTATGCTTTTGGACCTCTAAGGAATTATCACCATGGAAAACTTTGACGTTATCGTGATTGGATCAGGCCCGGGCGGTTACATCGCTGCGATCCGTTGTGCTCAGCTGGGCATGAAGGTGGCCATCGTTGAGAAGTATTCCACCTTGGGCGGAACGTGCCTCAACGTGGGGTGCATTCCTTCAAAGGCGTGGCTCGATTCATCTGAAAAATATCACGAAGCCTCCCATAGTTTTGAGTCTCACGGTATTGGCGTTGGAAAGCTTGCACTCGATGTTCCTAAAATGGCGGATCGTGTGCAGAAAGTCGTCAAGGGCATCACGGTCGGTGTGGCCGGTCTGATGAAGAAAAACAAGATCACCGTCTACTATGGCATGGGTAGTTTTGTGAACAAGACGACGGTATCAGTTAAAGCAGCAGACGGTGATAAGCAGATCACGGCCCCTAAAATCATCATCGCCACAGGTTCGAAGCCATCGAACCTCCCCGGTGTGACCATTGATAAAGAGCGCATCATCACTTCAACTGAAGCGTTGAAACTTCAGGAAGTCCCCAAGCACCTCATCGTGATTGGTGGGGGAGTCATTGGCCTTGAAATGGGATCGGTCTTTAAGCGTCTGGGCGCGAAGGTTTCCGTGGTGGAATACGCCGACACCATCATCGCGGCGATGGATCAGGATCTTGGAAAAGAACTGATGAAAGTTTTCAAGCGGGATGGCGTTGAGTTCTACCTCGGTCACGGGGTAAAAACCGTGAAACGGAATGGCGCCAAAGTCACCGTCAGTGCGACCGCGAAAGACGGCGGCGCCGAAGTGACGCTTGAAGGCGACTATGTGTTGATGGCCGTTGGCCGTCGTCCCTACACCGAAGGACTGAACCTCGAAGCGGCCGGTCTCAAAGTTGATGAGCGCGGCCGCATCGCTGTGGATGATCACCTCAAGACAGCCGTCGATGGCATCTATGCCATCGGTGATGTGGTGAGAGGCGCCATGCTGGCGCACAAAGCGGAAGAGGAAGGGGTGTATCTCGCTGAGATTCTCGCCGGCCAGAAGCCGCACATTAACTACAATCTCATTCCGGGTGTGGTTTACACCTGGCCCGAAGTGGCCGGTGTTGGGGCGACGGAGCAAGAGCTCAAGCAGAAGGGCATCGCCTACAAGAGCGGGAAGTTCCCCATGATGGCGCTCGGGCGCGCGCGTGCCTCGGACGAGAAAGACGGCTTCGTCAAAGTTCTCGCGGATAAAACCACCGACGAAGTTTTAGGCGTGCACATGATCGGACCCCGTGTGGCCGACTTGATTGCTGAGGCCGTGGTGGCAATGGAATTTCGAGCGAGTGCGGAAGACATCGGCCGCATGTCGCATGCGCACCCGACCTATGCGGAAGCTTTCAAGGAAGCGGCGTTGGCCGCGACGGAGAATCGTCCGCTTAATATCTAGTCGTCAGTCTTTTTGAGCTGAGCAAAGAGCAGGGTCTTCAGCATGAGAAGCTGCTTCTCGCTCATGTCTTTTGCTTCTCGTGGGATCCCTTCGCTTTTAACGAACTCCGAGTACTCTCCTCCGTGAACGGAGGTGGGGACCTTGGAGACGCGATCATTGACCGGCGAAACCTGCACCAGACCTTTGTCCACATAGATGGAGGTATGCTCAAAAATGGGCATGTAGGTCATCGTGAATTTAGCACCGGCCGTTTCAATCCAGGCGTCTTCCGTGCGGACCACGAGGCTCTTCGTTTTTCCTTTCTGAAGATTCTGCGCGAACATGACTCGCAAAGTGCCCGTGCGAAGATAGAGAACGAAGTGGTCTTTTTCTTTTTGTAATTCAAACTTTGTATCTGAGCCAATGCGCAGCCAGGCCCCGTCCGGCAGTTTCACCACTGCATGAGAGAGGTCTTGCGTGTAGTAAGAGCGACCGGGAAGAATCTTGTCCCCGGCCTTAAGCAGTGTGGCGCTCTTGGTTTTGGCATCAAGCTTTAGGCCAGAAAACTCACCTTTAACAAAAATGACCTTGCCGGCGGCGATCGCAGCAGTGGATAGAAGTAAGAGGAAGAGAAGCTTAAGCAGCATGACGGATTTCGACTTCTTGCTTCTCCATGCTGGCCTTGAAGTCCAAACCATTGTCCGTGAAATAGAAGACGAACCGACGACGGTCATGGAGGGTGACCTGGACCGTTTGAAATTCTTCTGGCCCACCGACCACATCGATGCTTTTAATCTTTTCGCGAGCGACCGTGGTTGTCTTGAATGACCAGGGTGCGCGGACCTCAAAACTTTGGGCGTCCCACGCCACATGATGGCGATGGTCATAGGTCACGAGGGCGACCACACTCAAAGCGAGAGACACTCCCAGCAAAAAAACTAAGGCGCTGGTCGCGCCACCTTGAGCGTAGTTCATCATCATGAAGCTTTGGATGCCGTAGGCCAGGCACAATAGAGGTACGACTCTTACGAGGTGATCGAGGTGTTTTTCGCGGGTGATTTTAATCTTTTCCATGCCCCTCTTATCGGAAGGGCATGGAAAGACTCAAGAGATGAAAAATTAAGGATCTACGCCGCAGCTTAAGGCGATGAGGCTTGTGGCAGTAACTGTGCCCTCAAGACGGCAAGGGGCCGAGGCAGGGTTTATATCCCCAGTGGCCATCCAATTACCGCCGGGCAACACGGTAAATCCGTCAGTACCTACCGAGCCAACCGCTCTACATAGAGAGTGACCTGTTTGGGCGGTGTTCGGGTTTGTGCCATCAGCATAAACATCAAAACCTGCCCCTAGTCGACATCTGTCTGTACCCGTTTGGTAGCCAAACGTAGTGATCGTTCCTGACTGCGCATTCGAGTTGTTCACACGAATTTGGGCATAGGCCGATAGCGAAAAAAGAGTAATAAGAGAGACGGCAATTAGCTTCATAAAACCTCCGACAGTTACCTATATGTTATAGGCGATTCAAGTTTTTGTAGGCTTTAATTTTCAGCAAGACGGTTTCGAATCAAATTCTAGATGGTTGAACGATACGGTCGGGGTTGACGTGTCTTTGCTTGCCAGTTTTTTGAGGCGAGTGGGCTTTTGAGCATTTCGAGAACTTAGTCACCTGAAAGAGGCAAGTGCCCGTTTGCCTGACCATAAAGCGCGGGAAAGATCTCCAGTTAGAAAAAAAAACTTTTTTTCGGGTAACCTATTTATACTTATCTAAATAGGAGCATCTTATGAAAGTTCAAAAATCCCAGTCCGGTATGTCACTTGTTGAAGTGATGGTCGCCGTCTCCATTCTCTCCGTCATCATGGTGGGTGTGATGACCATGGGACGCAACATGGATAAGACAGCGAAAAACGCTGAGAAGCGCGGAGACATTGAAGGCATGATGGCGCAGATCACTCAGGCGATGGTTAATAAAGAGAGTTGCACTGCGACCGTTATGAACGCGGCCGGTGGTGTGAACTCAACCACCATGCTCACAGGTATTAAGATGTTTGATAGCAATGGTAACCTCGAAGCAAATCCACGCTTGCGCGTTTCTTCGATCGCGGCCGGTGATACCCGAAACAGTGTGGTCATTAATGGTATGTACATCACGAACCGAGCGAACCATGGCATCGGTGCAAACTATGATTTGGTTGTGACCTTCGTAAAAAACCCTAAAGCAGCTGGCGGTGGAGCGGTTTCTGCCGGGAATACAATGGTGAACTACGTCACTCGTAAAATTCCCCTCGACTTGGATAACTGCACACGCACACTCCGCTGGGCGGTGGTTCCAACTATTCCTTCATGCGTTGGCTCTGAAACTGCTGTGAGTTCGACACCCGTCGTTGTGACCTCTTCCAGCGCCTCTCACCCTAACGAGCGCTTTAACATCATCACTTGTCGCGACTGCAACACTCGCACGACGGTCCGAGGCTGCAACTGATGCTCCTGTGGGGAATCCTTTTTTCTCTTTGCAGTCATCTTTACGCTCAAGACTTCACCGCCTCGTTGGACTTTCCTGCCGTGCTGGCGATTTATAACCAACGAGGGGCCTGCGACACCCGTGGCGCCGCATCTCTTTGCCGCCATCTTCCCTGGGCCCCGCGCATTCATGAGGGAGTGGTAGAGAAAGAAAGCTCCGTTTTCATCTTCATGGACGAAGAGCTGCTGCCGGGAACACAAATCGCTAATTGGTCAAAAAAATTCAGCGCCAGCTCTCGAGCGGAGATGGTGGCTTATTTCATGCTCAACAATCCCGCTTTTAGTAAAGCGATGATGAGTAGTCCCTATACCGTGGCCTACCTCGTCATGATGAGAAAAGTGGATGAATCCTATCGCATCGTTTCAGTCGGCATGAACATAACCGCCCAAATGCCAGCAGAAGCTGAACAGTACAACGTCGTGCAGGGCGAAATAGAAGAAACCCGCACCGAGTGGATTCCCCCTTTGAATTTTAAAATGGGCCACCAGTTTAAGCTCAACGACACTCTCTAGAAGTGCTAGAATCTCCTGGAAATCCATTCCAAGAGAGGCCGTTCTTGAGCAATAGAAAAGATTCCTTCAAAACCCGTAAGACTCTCACCGTCGGTGGAAAATCCTACGATTATTTCTCCCTCAAGGCCGCCCAAGCAGCGGGCGTCGGTGACGTGGAGAATCTTCCTTACTCACTGAAAGTGTTGATGGAAAATCTTCTGCGTAACGAAGATGACTTCACCGTTTTTGCTGATGACATCAAAGCCATGGGCCAGTGGACTAAAGACAAAAAATCAACGCGCGAAATTAACTACTACCCGGCCCGCGTGCTGATGCAAGACTTCACCGGTGTTCCGGCGGTGGTGGATCTCGCGGCCATGCGCGATGCCATGAAGCTCGTTGGCGGCGATCCGCAAAAAATTAATCCCCTCGTGCCCGTCGATCTCGTGATCGATCACTCGTTGATCGTGGATCACTACGCGACGAAAGAATCCTTCGAACAAAACAAAGCTCTCGAGTACGAGCGTAACGGCGAACGTTACAAGTTCCTCAAGTGGGGCCAGAAGAGTTTCAAAAACTTCCGCGTGGTTCCTCCGGGCACCGGCATCTGCCACCAAGTGAACCTCGAGTACATCGCCCAAACGGTTTGGACTAAAGTGGAAGACGGTCGCGAGATCGCGTACTGCGATACCTGCGTTGGTACTGATTCACACACCACCATGGTCAATGGTCTCTCGGTTCTTGGTTGGGGCGTGGGCGGAATCGAAGCGGAAGCGGCGATGCTGGGCCAAGCGGTTACCATGCTCATCCCTGAAGTGGTCGGCTTCAAGCTCACTGGCAAAACCAAGGAAGGCGTGACCGCGACGGACGTTGTTCTCACCGTCACCCAAATGCTTCGTAAGAAAGGTGTGGTAGATAAGTTCGTGGAGTTCTACGGCCCAGGCCTTAAAGACCTCACACTGGCTGACCGTGCAACGATCGCGAACATGGCACCGGAGTACGGCGCCACTTGCGGTTTCTTCCCTGTAGACGAAAAGACCATTGATTATCTTCGCTTCACAGGCCGCGACGAAGCGCGTGTTCAATTGGTAGAGGCTTACGCCAAAGAACAAGGCTTCTGGCGTAACGACACGAAAGACCCCATCTTCACAGATAGTCTTGAGCTCGACCTCTCCTCAGTCGTTCCTTCACTCGCAGGCCCCAAACGTCCGCAAGACCGCGTCGCTCTCACGGATCTCGCTGATGGCTATATGACCGCACTCACCGGTGACTTCAAAGTCGCGACCGATGACGTCAGCAAAAAACAGACCGTGGACGGCGAACAATTCACCATCACGCACGGTGATGTCATGATCGCGGCGATCACATCATGCACGAACACGTCGAACCCATCCGTGATGATCGGCGCGGGACTTGTCGCAAAGAAAGCCAACGCGCTTGGTTTGCAAGTGAAGCCATGGGTGAAGACATCACTGGCCCCGGGCTCACAAGTGGTGACTGATTATTTGGAGGCCTCTGGCCTTCAGTCTGAGTTGGACAAGGTCGGTTTCAGTTTGGTGGGCTACGGTTGCACCAGCTGCATCGGTAACTCAGGCCCCTTGAAGCCTCAGTTCTCTAAAGCCATCAAAGACGGCAACCTCGTCACCTCTTCGGTGATCTCGGGGAACCGTAACTTCGAAGGCCGCGTGTCTCCCGACACGAAAGCGAACTATCTCGCTTCACCACCGCTGGTGGTCGCCTACGCCATCGCGGGCAGCACCAAGCTCAATCTTACGAAAGATCCCATCGGCAAAGACAAGAGCGGCAAGGACGTCTTCTTGAAAGACATCTGGCCGACGTCAGCGGAAGTGCAAGCGGCCATGGCGAGTGCCGTAACTCCAGCGATGTTCAAGTCTCGCTACGCGGATGTGTTCAAAGGGGATACGAACTGGCAGGGGATCAATGCTCCCACCGGTGAAACCTTCGCTTGGGACAAAGAATCAACCTACATCAACAATCCTCCGTACTTCGTCGGCATGACGAAGAATCCGGCAGCGATCACAGATATCAGCAATGCGCGCGTCCTGGGATTGCTGGGTGATTCCATCACCACCGATCACATCTCACCGGCCGGCTCCTTCAAGCCGGACACTCCTGCTGGCAAGTACTTGGTTGATCGCGGCGTGAAGCCGGCGGACTTCAACCAGTACGGCGCTCGCCGCGGCCATGATGAAGTCATGACTCGCGGGACATTCGCGAACATTCGCCTCAAAAACGAAATGGTGAAGTCTGGCAAAGAAGGTGGCTTCACGACGCTTGTTACGACCGGTGCAGAAACGACAATCTATGAAGCAGCTCAAGAATACAAAAAAACGGGCACACCCTTGGTGATCTTCGCCGGCAAAGAATACGGTACGGGCTCAAGCCGTGACTGGGCCGCGAAAGGCACACGCTTGCTTGGCATCAAGGCCGTGATCGCCGAAAGCTTCGAGCGTATTCACCGCTCAAACTTGATCGGCATGGGTGTCATCCCCTTGGTTTTCACGAACGGTGAAAACCGTAAATCGTTGCATCTTGATGGCACAGAGACGGTAAGTCTCACGGGCATTTCAAGCATGGGCCCGAAGGCCACCATTCACGCTGACATCAAACGCAGCAACGGCGAAGTGGTGAAGACCCAATTCCAGTCACGCATCGATACCGCGAACGAGCTCGAGTACTATAAAAACTCCGGCATCCTTCACTACGTGCTTCGCAAACTGAACGGCTAGTCGTGGCAAGTTTTCTTCACTGGATTTTTCTTTTGAGCATGGGGACCCACTGGGGTCCTCTGCCATTTGAGTCCAAGACTGTGGAGTATAGCGGAAAATTATCTGCTGATATCGTTCGTCCGAAAGACGACAAGACTTATCCTGGCGTCATCATGGTTCACGGTGGATCGTGGGGTGGCCGCCACCGGGAAGACATGACTCGCACCGCGGAGCTCTTGGCTTCGAATGGTTTTGTGGTGATGAACATCTCCTATCGTTTTGCTCCTGAGCATCGCTATCCGGCGCAAATTGAAGACGTCTCTGCTGCGGTGGCATGGCTCAAGCAACATGCCGCTGAAGTAAAAGTGAATGGCGAGAAGCTCGCGGGCTGGGGGTACTCGGCAGGCGGTCACATCATCACTCAGTGGGCGATGCTCGAGGGCGAGAAAACAAAGACGCCGGCCCTGACGGCCATTGTGTCAGGCGGTGCTCCCTACGATCTGAGTTGGTATCCGTTTTCTCCCATCATCACGCATTTACTCGATGGTTTCCGTGATCAGCGTCTCAAGGAATACAAAGAGGCTTCTCCCGTGAACCACCTGGGCCCCTGGGCACCGGCGATGTTCATGTACCACGGAGAAACTGATCGCTTAGTGGAGGCCGTGCAATCATCTAACATGCAAAATCGCCTGCGTGATCAAGGTGTGGACGCACAATTGCACCTCGTAAGCTTCTGGGGCCACATCAATACCTTCCTCTTCGCGCGGGATGCTGTTTTTGAGGGTATGAATTTCCTGAAGAAAAAGCTCCAGTAATTTCTTCACCTCGCTGACCGATAAGCTCAGCATGAGACGTTGGCCCTTTTTCGTCATCCTCATTGCTGTTGCTGCGTATGTCTTCTCTCCAAAAGAAAGAGTGAGTGTTGTTGCGCCTGCTTTAGTTACTAGAGCGGCCACGCCAAAAGTCGTCCAGGCGCCGTTGGTGCTTGCCCCTCACGTCCGTCGCCCAGCAAGTGTTGTTCCTAAAAAAGTAGCTCCGCAATCCGCTCTAAAAATCGATCGCCAATCGGTCTTCACAAGAGAGGATCGGCCGCTGCTGGTGCAGAGTGGTCGGCGCTGGCGCTGGCTCGATGGCGCTGTCGCTGTTCCTTCGGATGATGCTCGGGTGGCGCATGTTCCACGCCTCAGTGAGCGCGCCGGATTTTGGGTGATCGCCAGTGGAGATCTACCGGCCGGCATGGAAGGCTTGCCGCTGGTCGAGCGCGAAGATAATGGGTTGGTGGGGATATTCACCGGTGTGCTGAAGGCGATGGGGAAGCCAGGACTGCAGAATGACGGACAGTTTCGCTCGGCGTGTCCATGCGAGATCAACCAGGCGTACCCGCAGCTTAAGAGCTATCTCCTCGAGGTCAGTGCCGGTCAATCCCATGAAGAATTGAAGACTTGCCTCCAGGGCACGGGCCTCTTCAAACGCCTCGAGTGGGAGATTTTGGACCACCCACGCACCTCTCGATAAAAGCCTAAAAAATACCCGCTTTTAGACCGACATGACTCTGAGGAGTGTGTCTTGAAAATCATGCCTTTCATTGTGCTCATGTTGTTGGTGGCGTGTAACGCCACTTCCACCAAAGCGCCTGAAACGAATGCAGCTGAGACGACCGGCGGAACTGACGGGGGCGGTGGTAGCGGAGCGAGTAGCACAACTCCGGGCTGGAGTTTTCCAGCATCGTCGAGCACTGTGCAATACGCCTTCCAGGATTTGCCCTACAGCTACACCGTCATTAGCGGATTGAACGGGGGCGGCTGGACTCTCACTTCCTCCGTGGCCCCTCCCGCGGGTCTCTCGTTAGCGATGTCCGGTTCAAATGCTGTCTTGTCGGGCACTCCTACCGGAAGCGGGACAACCCTCGCCGGTTTCGAAATCACGGCGACGAAAGCTGCGGTGACTCGCACAGAACGTTTCACGCTCGTGGTGCGCGGAGATCTCTTGCGGCCGTATCAGTGGCACCTGCAG
>JAIXOY010000133.1 GCA_027486525.1 Pseudomonadota bacterium | reverse complement strand
TCCACGAAGTGAAGCGCTCCTAAGTCGCGCACTTTGTTCACCCAACCACAGATTGAAACTGTCTTCCCGATATCAGAATCTCGCAACTCTCCACAGTGGTGGGTGCGCATGAGTCCTGATAGGTCGCGGGCGGTTGTCATTGTCATCTCCTCGGAAGTTGGCCTAGGATTCTAGGCATGAAAATGATGCCACTGCTCCGCTTTAAGCTCAATGGAATCCTCCCACTCTTCTTGCTGTTGACGCTTCTCGGCGCATGCCAAGACCAAGTGGAAAAGGATCCAACGAACTGGGCCTGGCTCGATGCTCCTCAGGACAAGATCCTGGTTAAGCTCGCGATTGATCAGGATACCCAAGTGAAAGGCCTTTCCGGGACTCGTGACGCTGATTGGCCAGAAGACCAGGGCATGCTGTTCGTGTACGACGAAGATGGCGGTCGCGGCTTCTGGATGCCGGACACTTACTTCGATCTGGATCTCTTCTTTTTGGATGCGAACTTCAAGGTCGTGGATGTGGAGCGCAAGGTCCCGCATTTCATCGGTCGTTTTCCGGAAGACCGCATTCCTCGCGTGCGCGTGGTGTGGTCACGACATGTTCTTGAAATGAAAGCGAAGTCGGAAGTTTCGAAGCGACTTAAAGTGGGCGATCAGCTTCGTTTTCGCTCTCCGCAGATTCCCCCGCAAATAAAATAAGAAACTCGTCCGCGGCGATCACTCCCAAATGTTCCTTGGCGAGCTGGCGTTGATACGACTTATCTAAACTGATGCGACGGATTTCCGTCCCGATCTCGGCGTTTTCGTTTTTCACGCGCGAGAGTTCCTGCTGACTGTC
This sequence comes from Pseudomonadota bacterium, assembly GCA_027486525.1. Classification (GTDB taxonomy): domain Bacteria; phylum Bdellovibrionota; class Bacteriovoracia; order Bacteriovoracales; family Bacteriovoracaceae; genus UBA6144. The sequence continues at coordinate 5,604 of JAIXOY010000133.1, read as the reverse complement.
TTTGATTTTTCCGTTCATGCCCATGTAGTCGATCACGCCGCGTTCCATGAAAATGAGACGGAGCATGAGCACGCCAACGATCCCCCACCCGATGCGTGGAAGCAGATCGACCTTCGGTTTCACTTTGGCTTTCGCGCGAGGCTTGGCAATGGTCACACGTCTTTCGGTGACTTCTTCTTCCTCGTCGATTTCTTCCTCTTCAACTTCTTCGTCGAGGTAATCGATCGACGGGGCCGCAGCGTTGCGACGGCGCGGGTTTAAAAATTCTGTTTGTTCAGGGCGACCCGGTGTCCTGCGAGTGACTTGCTCGACGACGGTGGGTGCTTCAGAGGGGGATGTTCCCATGGGGCGAGAAAACATATTGCCGCGAGTGTTCGTCGGGCGAGGAGAAGGACGTGCCGTCGTTTTCTTACGAAACGGTGAAGGCACGTCTTCGAATTCATCTTCATCAAAATTAGAGCTAAACGAGTCTTGCACGGTGACCATCCTGGTATGCGTAATACCAGTTTAACACCGTGCTTTGTTATGCACAATCACGCAGTTGGCGGGCCTCTTCTTACCCGAGCGCCTTGGTCCGGTGCTCCACCTGCGCCGGCAGCCACGCGATCAGCGATATCAACCATCACCTTACGTTGACCCCAAGTACTGCCCTTCACCTTATGAAGACGCGCGCCTTGGTTAGCGTCGATCTCGAAGAACGAAACTTTGTCGCGGATATCGATGCGGCCTACTTCTGAACCACGAAGACCTGCTGTGCGATGGAGGAACTTCAACAAATCACCTGGATTTGCGCCGTCTATTTTACCGACGTTGATGATGAAGCGCTGGCCTTCACCACGAGCCGGGCCACGGTTCACGTCGCCGGGCTGACCGGTCAAACCTTGAGTACGGTTGCGACCGGCAGGTGCCATCGCAGTGAGGTCACGGGCTTCACGGTATTTCTTGATGGTTGGAGCAAGCGTACGAGCGTAGAGCGCTTTCTGCATGTCTTCTTTGCTCATTTCTTCAGTGGCCGCTGCGAACTCAGCGAACTCAGGATGAGTTTCGATCTTCACAGTTGTGGCGAGCTCACCGACTTGCTTCGCGGCTTTCGAAATCAAACGGCCGCGGATTTCATCCACGCCCGGAAGTTCTACGCGCTTGATCGGAGCTTTCGTGATGCGTTCGATGAGCGCGATCTTGCGGAACTCCATCGGAGTCACGATGGAGAGCGCGATCCCCTTAGAACCACCGCGACCGGTACGACCGATACGGTGAACGTAAGACTCAAGGTCCATCGGTAACTCGACGTTAATCACGTGAGTGAGGTCCGACACGTCGATGCCACGAGCGGCAACGTCGGTGCAGGCGACGAGCTTGCACTTCTTCTCTTTGAAACGCTTCATCGTGAAATCACGAGCATCTTGCTCCATATCACCATGCAACGATTCCGTTGCGTAGCCACGAGAGTTTAGAGCGTCAGCGAGTTGTTGGGCGCCGATTTTTGTACGAGTGAAAACGAGGCCGTAGATGTCATCAATACTGTCGAGGTAACGGCAAAGGGCTTCCACCATGTCTGACGGACGAGCGACCAAGTAGGTCTGCTCCACCGAGTTCGTCGTCAATTGTTGCTTCGTCACTTTTACGATCTTGGGTTCTTTGAAGTGACGCTTCACCATCTCTTGGATCGGCGCTGGCATCGTGGCCGAGAACATCCAGACTTTCTTGTGTGGGCTCTTCGCGATGATCGTTTGCACGTCATCGAAGAAACCCATGTCGAGCATTTCATCGGCTTCATCCAAGATCACGTAACGAACATCTTCCAACCGAAGAGCGCCGCGATCGATCAAGTCGATCACGCGACCGGGAGTACCGACGACGATCGATGGTGCGTCGGAGCGAAGGGAACGAAGTTGACCGCTGATCGGTGTGCCGCCGTACACAGCGAGTGAACGAACGCGATCGCCGACACTGGTGAATTTAGCGATTTCACCCTCGATCTGGTTCGCGAGTTCGCGGGTCGGAGCGAGGATCAACGCTTGCACGTGGCGAGCTTTCGGGTCGAGCTTCTCAAAGAGTGGCAACAAGAACGCGGCCGTTTTTCCGGTACCGGTTTGGGCCTGGCCAATGAAGTCGATATCATCAGCAAGTAAGAGAGGAATAGCTTGAGCTTGAATTTCAGTTGAGTCGGCAAAGCCGAGTTTAGTTAAGGCGGCGAGTGATGAGGCACGAAGGCCCATATCTGCAAATTTCACGAGGACTCCAAAGTTTTATAGGACTGAGATGCCGCACCATAGTACTTGCGGTGGGCCATGGCCACAGTAAATTGAGCTGTGTAAGATTTTTTCTGGACTTAAGTGGTTGTTTTTGGGTGCTTAATGCGGAGTGGTCTTACAAAGAAGCCCACCCCGACAGGGGTGGGCCAAGAACAAATCTAGAAAATGTTACCCATGATCCAGGCGCCAAGCTGCATGGTTTCGCGCTGATCAGACCAGCCCCAACGCTGCAATTGAGCGAAGCGGATGAAAGGCATGATCGTCAACGATGGAGTGAGGTTCATGTTCACGCCGGCATAGACGTCCTGCAAGCTCTCTTTCATGTAAGTGTACTTGCGAGCACCTTCAGCAGCGCGGTGCTGGAGTTCGTGCTCGTAGGAGACGAACAACTCGAAGGTGTCGTTGAAGACGTAGGTCATGCTTGGGCTGTTGTAGATACGGTAGCGCTCGCTGTCTACTTTCTGCTCGAACCAGTAGTAACGGACCGCCGACCAGAAAGAGAAGTTCAAGGCCGGAGTCGCTTGGAAGCTCAAGATATGGAGGAAGTCGGGCTGCAAAACAATGTTGGCGTCTTGCGAGGCTTCTGAGGTCGGAACACGTACGCGAGGCAAAAAGTTCGCGCTCCAGACTTTGTCCGCGCTGGCGAAGTAGGCGTAGTTCAAACCAATGCGGTGATCTTCTTGAACGATAACCTGCTTGTCACTGCCTTCGCTGATGCCGCTACGGTCACCGAATTGAGTGGTAAAGCGAGTCTCAACGAGAGCGCGAGTCTTTGGAGCAACCAGCCAACGGAAAGAGAACTGGTTGAACATGTTGATGGGATCAGTCGAGCGGGCAAACTTACCTTTGCCGTCGCCGCCGTAGCCGTCGACGTCAACTTGGTTGTCATCCCATTTCTTTACGTTTGGACCGAGGAACTCAGCGAAGTAACGGATCTGGAGTTTCTCTTTGAGAATCTTCATCGTGCCGGACTCTTCCGTCGCGACTGACGTGTTGGCCGGAGTCGCGGTGGTCGCAGCAGGAACCGGCGCAGCCGCAGCTGGCTTCGCTGGCAGTCTCGTGCTTGATTTCTTCGGTGATGTCTGTGCGAGCGCAAGAGAAGAACTCAAGGCCAGGGCGAGAACCGTTACAAGTTTCATGCTGGGTCATCCTTATGGTTTGAAAAAAGTTATTATATCGATTCGAATGAAATATGCTTCATGAAAATTGCACGCGCTTAACAGCATTGACAACAGCTTTTTTGCGTGGTGCAAAACGACACCGAAACAAGACACGATGACACCACTTGGCCGAAAGAATTTGCAAGGAATGAACCATGAGCACTGAAAAAAACCAAACCCTCACACGCTTTTTTGAATCCATGAGCGCGATGGATGCCGACACCATGACAGCACTCGTCGAAAAACAACTCTCCGATGACGATCTCGAATTATTCGTGCGTCATTTAGAAGATTTTTACGGCATCGAAGAGGAAGAAGAATTGGGAACGCTGGCGCAGATTATGGTGACGGGGTATCTCGCGGCCAAAGCTGAAATGGGCAAACTACAATAGCAAATTCCAAAAATGGCATCTGCTTCGTTGTCTGCGTCTCTCAGTCGTGCGGCTTACAATAAGTAAGCCTCCTCCATCGCTCCTAGACGCCTAGCATCTGCCTATTTTTGATATTTGCTAATCAGCTGAGACGTTCTTCGATTTCGATCCAGAACTGGCGTACGACACTCATCTCTTTAAGAAAGAACCAGCTGGTCTCCAGGAGGCCGGCTGGAACACCTCTGCGGCCCAGCAAGCGGAAAATATCCGTGAGTTCAGTGCTGATTTTACCTTCAATAAACACACGGCAGAACTCATCCACCACCCACGCATCTTGCGGCGGGGCCGACATTGTAAGACGCGAGCTTTCGTTACTCACATTGAGGCCCAGCGGCAGGTGCGCCAGCAAAGAAGCCAGCTCGTTCCAACGATGCGGGGCGATCTGGGCATCCGCAATGGGCCCAAGGCGAACTAAATTTTCTCGCAGCAATCCCATCTTGGAGTGGGCCACAAAGCTTCCGCTCTTCGCCTCCAGCCACCAGCTAAAGCCGGGGTCGCTCAAATTACAGACATCTTCTTCGCGCAGAGGGAAACGACGATGGCCGAGACGAGCATGCACCACTTCAGCTTCTTCCAGTGTCTCGCAGGCAAACCAACTTAAGAGATGCAACTGGATCTGCTCGCCATGGATAAGTCGCAAGGTAGGAAAGTCTTCAGGTGTGGCGGTGATGAGCGCGACACTTTCCGCAAGATTTGGCGATGGCATCGTGCGAACAATAAATGTTCCGCCCTGATGCTCGAGGTGAAAAAGCACGCCGGGCCTATCAGGCGCGCTACGAGGTTGGGCTGCCGGGACAGCTACGGGAGTCCAAAACTCTTCTCCGTCTTCGAGATCCTCGACACTCACTCCCGCTTGGCGGAGGTCGTTGATGCGCATGGTTTCTTGGACGAGAAAAGAAAGATCATCCATCAGATCATCGCCTCGATCATTCTCAAGAGCAGAATGATCACGAGCGGAGAAGGATCGAAGGGAATGTTAGGTGGAAGAAGTTGGCGGATCGGGCGCTGAGGGACGTCGACGATCTTGCGCAGCTGAATGACGACCGGATGGCGCTGCACATTCGGATTCGGCACGAAGCTGATGACGGCATCCGCGAGGACCATCAAAATGAAAATATTAATCAGCGCATGCAACATGCGTTTATGATAGCTGGCCTTCTCCCAGATGGGAAAGTGAATTTAGAATTTATAATTCGCCATCGTCGCAGCAAAAACAAAAAGCGCCACCATGATGACGTAAGCTTTTTTCCCGTGCTGCGGGAAACGTTTCGCGACGATCGCTCCACCAATTCCTAGCAAACCCCACACCGCAAATTTAGCGCTGATCCACACAGGATAGGGCTCACCATGTTTGATGCCAATTCGGGCCATGAGTCCCATGCCTGAAACCAACACAAACAACGTCGCAACTCCCGTCAAAATTTTGAGAGCTTTTGTTCGTGTTCCCCAAAACTGCAAAGCGAAGCCACTAATAAGGAGAACAAGCGAAGTGAGATGCAAAATTTTATAAATTTCGTAGCTGATCATGGGGCCTCTTGGAATGGTTTGTGAGGCTTTTGTACCTCATAAATAGCTAATTTTGCTGCTTATTTCTTGAAGAAAGCTTCGACATATTGACGAGTTGCGTTGTTGTTGCTAAAAGCGCGTCATCATTATCGTCTTGGAGGTTCCATGCGCTCTTACTTGCGTCTCATCGCCATCGTCGCTCTCTTTATTACTTCACAAGCTTTCGCGTTTTTTCCCGTGAACCCTCTCGTG
>JAIXOY010000076.1 GCA_027486525.1 Pseudomonadota bacterium | reverse complement strand
CTGGGCCTGCATCGGATCGACAACTTTTAGGAATGCGAATTGCTTAGACCCTTGAATCTGACACTTCATGCGATGAGGCGTGGGATTATAAATCGAGAGACGGCGAATCTCGTCGTACTTCAATTCGAAGGTTCCGGTGGCACGCGTTTTCCAGGTGTAAAACAGCGGCTCTTCCCCGCGAACGACCAGATGTCTGAGCTGCATGTACTTGGTGACATGTTCCCAGAAGGCGATTTTTTTGGCGATCGCTTGAGCTTTAAGGGTGTTGCCATCATGGAGCAAGAGCATGCCCTCGCCGAGTCGAATCATCGTCACTTTCGTGAGGAAATTAATGTCTTGAGGAACGAGTTCGTTCTCCACCATGAAGAGCTGGAGCTTTTTTTCCAACACGGGCTCAAGACCCGAGCGATCGAGCACGACTTTTTGGCCATTTAGAAACAGACGCAGGACTTGCTGGAAGCGGGTGCGATCCATCTGCGTGCCAAAGAAAAATTTCAGTCTCTGATTGTTTTCGTCTTCGGTTTCCCGAATGAAGTCGAAGCGGCCCCGCCAGCGCCAGCAGCCGTGATAATCCCGTTGCATATGACCCAAGAGGCCCAATGATTCAAGCGCGGCCGGTGCATCTTGAGCTAGATCTTCATCCCAGAAAACATCAAAGAAGACGAGCGGTGCGAAGTTCCCTGCCTCGCCCTCTTCCGCCACCTGCTGTTGCAGGCTGGCGCGGACGAAGGAAGGGGTCAGATGATCTTTAAGAAATTTTCCAATCACTCCCCGTTTTACTCGGGACGGCACCAACACGCTTGAGGGTAGGAGGCTCCAGTCTTGCTGAGTCCACAAATCCTGCATGAGTTCGCTCTGGTGATTCCAGAGATCGGATGAGCGTGGGAAGATGTCTTGAGGTGCGCCTCCCAGAAAGCCGTAGTCCTGCTCACCTGTCCAGTAGGTCGTCAGCGATTCGGAAGCCGTTTGGCTGTAAAGATCGGCGATGAGCTTACGATAACGGGCCAACTGGATCTTCTCATCGGCGGGAGAAAGATTGGGAACTTCGTGGCCCTCATCACTTAGTCGAACGGGCAGCTTCTGCTGTTTCAAGAAACGTGTGAAGCCAGCGATGAAAGCCTGAGAATGGTCCTCGAGGTAAGAATGCGCTGTCAGGGGACCAACCCAGTAACCGCGCATTCCGCGGATCGGCACGGAGATATCCTTGCTGCTCAAAATCTGCGCGAGCTGCCAAACCCATTTGCGAAAAGCTTGATAAACTCGCGGATCATAAAAAGAGTGCAGCTTATGCACCGAACCGTCGGAGTCGAGGAAAGCCTGAGTCATACCATGAATGTCCAGCGCCGGAGTACGTGCGATGAATGACGGCAAGCCACCGTTGGGTTGGAAAGGCGCAGGGGTCAGGGGTAAGAGCCACACGGCTTCGTGGCCACTGTTTTGGATGGCTCGAAATAGACGGGCTAGATCGGCTTCTGGTTTCTGTTCACCAAAATCAAAGGTCTCCGCGTTCTCAGAGTGGAAGCCCCAGTAGAGCGGCACAAACAATGGACCACCCGCTTTGGAAAGTGCCGCGAGTTTACTCTCCCACAGGGCAGCCGAGGTGCGCCAATAACAGAACCAGTTTTCGCCAGGGAAAACGCTTTCCGCTTCTTTGATCTCAGAAGGAGTGAGAGAAATATCCAACGTACCGCCTTTAGGAGATTTTATTCTACCAGTCTATGTCTTGTGGAGCAAAATTCTCACAGCGTCAATTTTGCAAAAACTGATTTTTCCTGTAAGCTTTCGCCACACTCCTCCCCCCGCTCGAAAGGATATCCTATGTGGTTTTTCACTCCCGAAGAACGCGAACTCCAAAAAACCTGCAGAGACTTTGCACGTGCCGAAATCGCCCCCATGGCGGAAAAGCTCGACACAGAAGAGAAATTTAACCTTAAGGCCTTCCGCGGCATGGGGGATCTGGGCGTTTTAGGTATCACGGCTGACCCCGAATACGGCGGTGCGGGTCTTGGAGCAACGGCCGCCACCATCGTGATGGAGGAGTTCGGCAAGGCAGATCCGGGCACAACTCTTTCTTATTTAGCTCACAGCATATTGTGCGTGAACAACATCGACAAAAACGCATCGGCCGAGCAAAAAGCGAAGTACCTCCCGAAGCTCATTTCCGGTGAACACATCGGCTGCATGGCGATGTCCGAACCAGGCTACGGCTCGGATGCGGTGGGCATGCAGACCAAAGCCGTCAAAACCGGCAGCGACTATGTCATCAACGGTGCCAAGATGTGGATCACCAACGGCAACATGGCCGATGTGAGTTACGTGTACACGCGCACCGGTGCTGGCAAAAAAGACCTCACCACCTTCATCGTTGAGAAAGGTGCAGCGGGATTTAGCGTTTCAAAAGAGATTCACAAGATGGGCATGCGGACCTCACCTACCGCAGAGCTCGCTTTCCAAAATTGCAAAGTTCCTGAGAGCGCTCGCGTGGGCCAGGAAGGCGACTCCACTGTTCACATGATGAAGAATCTTGAGATCGAACGCATCACCATCGCAGGAATTTCGTTAGGGGTGGCGCAAGCTTGCGTCGACCAATGCATCAAGTACGCGGGTGAACGCAAACAGTTCGGAAAAAATCTCGCCAACTTCCAGATGATTCAGAAGATGATCGCCGAAATGGCGACCGAAACCGAAGCCATGCGCCGCCTGCTCTACACCGTTTGCTACGAGTACGATCACGGCCATAAATCAAACACGCTGGCTTCCATGGTCAAATTGCAGCTGCCGAAGATGGCGACGAAGATTGCCCTCGATGCGATCCAGCTCCACGGTGGCTACGGCTACTCGCGCGAGTTCCCGGTTGAACGCCTCATGCGGGACAACAAGTTGAACGAGATCGGTGCCGGCACCAACGAAGTGATGATCATGATCATCGCCAAGAACCTTTTGAAAGACGCACTCAAGGAATAGCTATGACGAACCTGCGCGCGGAACTTTGCCAAAGCCTCGCCAAGTGGTGCCAAACTCACATCGAGCCTCACATGGAACACGATGACGAGGCGGGAAAATTCCGCATGGAGATCTTCCAAGGTCTGGGCGAGCAAGGCTACACCGGCATCACCGTTTCGGAAGAGTTCGGTGGCGCGGGCCTCTCCTACGCTGACTACGTCGCCGTGCTTGAGGAGATGGCGAAGTACTCGGTCGCTTACGCTGTGACCGTTTCGGTGAGCAATATGGTGCAAACCATTTTGTTGAACTACGGCAACGAAGCGCAAAAACAAAAATATCTCCCCGCCCTGACCGCTGGCACGGAGATCGGCGCCTTTGCCCTGTCAGAATCTCATTCCGGTTCAGACGCGGCCTCTCTTAAAACGACCGCGAAAAAAGTCGCTGGCGGCTACTCCTTGAATGGCACCAAGATGTGGATCACATCGGCGGGCATCGCCAAGACTTACATCGTCATGGCACGCACCGGCGGTGAAGGGGCGAAAGGCGTTTCTGCGTTCATCGTGCGCGATGGCGACAAGGGCTTCAGCTACGGCAAGGCCGAGAAAAAGATGGGCTGGAAAACCTCTCCCACGCGCGAGCTCGTGTTTGAAAACTGTTTTGTTCCAGAAGAAAACCGTCTCCTCGCAGAAGGTGAAGGATTTAAAGTCGCCATGGGCGGCCTCGATCGCGGACGCGTCGCCATTGGGGCGATTGGCGTGGGCTGCGCTCAGCGCGCGTTGGATGAAGCCATCAAGTACAGTCTTGGCCGTGTCCAGTTCTCCCAACCTATTTTTGACTTCCAAGGTCTGCAGTTCATGATGGCCGACATGGCGCTGGAGGTGGAGGCGTCTCGCCTCTTGGTACAGCGAGCAGCTGAGCTCATTGATGGCAACCAGTCTCCATCGAAGCTCGCCTCCATGGCGAAACTTAAAGCCACTGATACTGCGATGTATGTCACCACGGAAGCCGTCCAGATTCACGGGGGCGTGGGTTACACCAGTGAGTATCCCGTTGAGCGCTTCATGCGAGATGCGAAGGTCTTGCAGATCGTTGAAGGCACCAATCAAATTCAGCGCGTGGTGATCGCTCGCCACCTAAAAAAAGAGTACGCTCCATGATCTCACTGAAACATTCCTTTCCGGCCATCGCCCCCGAGAAGACCACACACGACGCTTTGCTCGCCAAATTCCAGACCACGGTTCAACGCGCCGACATTGGTTTTTTTCGCCACACCGCGGATAAGTCCGTGGCCACCCTCGCCAAAACCACGGCCCGCCGTTTCGCTCACAAAAAATTGCTCGTTCACGTGGGCATTGGTGGTTCAAGTCTTGGGCCCGAAATGCTGTTGTCAGCGTTAGGAATTGAAGACGGCAAGAGCGTTCAGTTCCTCAACAACATTGATGCCGACATGCTCGCGCGCCAAGAGCGTCGCTGGGTGATGCCGGACACGTTTTTTTACATCGTTTCAAAGTCGGGCGGCACGGCCGAGACTCTTGCAGCTCTAAGTATAATCTTGAAGTGGTTAGAGAAGAATGGTGTTACGGAGTCTCAATGGAAAGAACACATTGTGATTTGCACCGATCCACAAAAAGGTGAACTTCGTCAGTTCGCTCGTGAGCATCAGCTCTCATGCTTAGATGTCCCGCCCAGTGTTGGCGGGCGCTTCAGCGTCCTCACGGATGTGGGTCTTTTCACAGCGGCTTGGGCCGGTGTGAACGTGGACCAACTGGTTCACGGGGCCGAAGCGATCAAGTCGCAGCTCCTTGAAGCGAGTGCAGAAAAAAATATTCTGACCCAAACGGCTGCGTGGCTCGAGGAACAGCGGGCAGCGGGAAAAAATCTCACGGTCCTGATGCCCTACAGCTCTTTGCTGAAAGAGTTTACTGCCTGGTGGGTACAACTGTGGGCCGAATCTTTGGGTAAAGAGGGCATTGGCCTCACGCCCATCATGGCCTACGGGGCGAGCGATCAGCACTCACAGATGCAACTCTTCATGCAAGGTCCGGCCGATAAAACTATGATCTTTTTGCGCACGGAGGTGGGGAACAAAGACTACCCGCTCACTTCGAACATTAAACTTCCCGGCATGCAGGCCTTGGCGCCCTTCAAGCTTTCCCAGCTCATGGAAGCGGAATACAGTGGCACGCTGACAGCGCTGCAGGAATCCAAACGCCCCTTACTAGATTTTGCTGTGGGTAAAGTGAACGCCGAAAGCTTAGGTGGATTGATTGTTTTCTTCGAATCCTTGACCGCACTAGTCGGAGTTGCCTCGGGAATTGACCCTTTTAACCAGCCTGGCGTCGAGGCTGGAAAAAAATATGCTCACGAGTGGCTTGGGCGAAACAGGCCTTAGACCGATAAGCTGATACTGCGTCTTGAAACCGGAAGCCCCCGGGATTACAATGCCAAGACGACCTCGATGTTCCCTTTTGGAGTTTTTTGATGAGTGACGACAACGCCACCGTAGTCATCCGCGACATTAAAGCTGCGCTGTCTTCTTCAGAAAAAGAAGCAGAAGCCAAACCTGCATGCCTACTTATCGTGGGCGGTGATCTTAACGGAGCTATTTTCAATGTCTTGCAGGGCGAGACGACGGCCGGTCGTAATCCAGACTGCCAAGTTCCTTTGGATTTTCAAGGCATCTCCCGTAAGCATTTCACCATCACCGTTGATGGCGAAGGTGTCGCGATTTTGCAAGATCTCGGTTCAGCGAACGGGACCTATCTAAATAACGTCAAAGTCGAAGGCAGCGCCACGCTCAAGCGCGGCGACATGATCAAAGTCGGCTCGGTCGCGATGAAATTTCTCCCCAAGGGTGATCCCGAGCGTTTGACCTACGACAAGCTCCACGAAGAAGCCAACACCGACGGCCTCACAAAAGTTTATAACAAGCGCTACTTCAACGAAGCGCTCGAGAATGAAGTCAAGAAAAGCAAAGTCACAGGCAAGCCGCTGACTCTGATCATCTTCGACTTGGATCACTTCAAAAAATTGAACGACAACTACGGGCACGATGCTGGGGATTTCGTCTTGAAAGAAAAATCTCGCATCATCAAAGAGCAGGGCATTCGCCAAGGCGACATCGTGGCTCGCTACGGTGGTGAAGAATTCTGCATCCTCTTGCCGAACACCAATCTTAAGCAAGGTTTCGAGATCGCAGAGCGCCTGCGCAAGTTGATTGAGACTCACGATTTCATCTACGACGGCAAGCGCCTTCCCGTCACGGCTTCCATCGGCGTGGCCGACTATCGCCAAGGCGTGAACACCGGCACGGATCTTTTCAAGCGCGCCGATTCTTCCGTCTACAAGTCTAAGGAAGGCGGCCGTAACCAGGTCAACTTCTATAAAGCGTGAGCTCGAACGCTAAGCCTCAGACGATCCGTCTTCTTCCAGAACACCTCATTGACCAAATTAAGGCCGGCGAAGTCATCGAACGTTCGGCCAACGTTCTCAAAGAACTTCTTGAGAATGCTCTTGATGCGAGTGCCAAGCAAATCGATGTAGAAATTCGCGATAATGGGCTGACACTCCTGCGCGTGAGTGATGATGGCCACGGCATCACTCGTGAACAGATTCCCCTCGCCTTCGGTCGTCACGCCACCTCCAAGATCAATGCCTTCGAAGACCTCTATCGACTCTCCACTTTTGGTTTCCGTGGTGAGGCCCTGCCTTCCATCGCGAGTGTGTCCCGCATGGAATGTGTCTCCTGGACAGAAGATGAACCGCAGGGTGGAGTGCTACGATTTGAAGGGGGCAAACAGGAGGCCCTCCATCGCGCCGAGAAATCAGGCCGCGGCCACGGCACCGTGATGACGATTCAAGATCTGTTTTTTAATACGCCGGTGCGCTTGAAGTTTTTGCAATCCCCGACATCAGAGAAAAACTGGCTCAAGCGTTTTTTCTACTCGTTTGTTTTGGCGTCGCCGCAAGTCGGATTTTCTATTCTGTGGGATGATGAAGAACGACAGTTTTATCCGCCCACCTCTGATCACGTCGCACGTCTACGCCAGCTTTTTTCGGCGAAAGCCCAAGAGCGACTGCGCATCCATGAGATGGTCAAAGAATGGCAAGGCCTGCGCTGTCGCGTGGTCACGGTGTTTAGCTCCGGCGCACGCCCTGATGGCCCGCTAGAGCATGTGACGGTCAACGGACGTCCTGTGCTGGATAAGGCCTACGGACGGGTGGTTCAACAGGTGCTCGAGAAAGCTCAGCTCAGCGAGGTGCCGGCCACACTCGTTCTGCTCGATGTTCCCGGCGATCAAGTGGATGTGAATGTGCATCCCAATAAGACGTTGGTGAAGTTTCACCAGATGGGAGAAATCCTTTCTCTCGTGACTGCGACTCTGCGGGAAGCTTTGCCAAAACATAGTACGGCAGTCGAGAGTGCGCGTGAATTTGCACTTCCCACCACGACTCCCTTAGCCGTCGACCTTGAGCGTGACCGCGGAGAAAGTTACGCCGGTCATTTGCAGCGCTTTAACGCTCAGGAAGACCTTGGTCTTACCACCGGCTCCTTGATCCTTTTTCAAGAATCCGGGCCCTACTTCCTTTGGCAAACACCGCAAAGCGCTCATCCGGTTTATATCGATGGCCGTGCTTTGCTTTCATTTTGGATTAAGCAGCAAGGTGAAACGCCAGCGGACAGTGAACCTCTCTTAGTCAGTCATCCCTTGCGTGATCACGTGTTTACTGTTGAGTCGATTCAGCGACTGAACCAGCAAGGTTTTGAGATCGATGAACTTGAAAAAGACTTCTATGTGGTCAGAGAAATTCCGTGCTGGGGGCGCGGCATTCCGCTGTCCCTCTTGATGTCGCTTGTACTGTCGCAAAGTCCCCTTCCCACGATTCACTACCATGAGATTGCGCAGAGTAAGTGGGAAGAAGTCTGGAACATCTGCACCATTGAAGAATGGCGTGCACGGGGTGTGTTCAAAGAGATCACTCCTTCACTCTTTGGCCGGAAATAAGCATGAAGAAGGTCGTCATCCTTTCGGGCCCCACGGCCACGGGGAAAACCGGCTGGGCCATTAAACTGGCTAAGGCGTTTGATGCGGAAGTGGTGAATTTCGACTCCCTACTATTCTACCGTGAACTCACCATTGGCACAGCGAAACCAACCGTTGCTGAGCAGGACAGTGTGCCCCATCACCTCGTCGATATTCGCAGTATCCGCGAGCCCATCAATGCAGCAGACTTCACAATTTTAGCTGGCCCCGTGATTGAGAGTATTCATCAACGTGGCAAGATGGTGATCTTGGTGGGCGGCTCTGGGTTTTATCTGCAGGCCTTGGTTGAAGGCATGTGGCGCTCACCCACAACCCCGCCTGAGATCGAGGCTAAATCAGATGCACTCTTTGCGGAAGTCGGCATTGCTCCGTTTTTAGAGGTGCTCGAAAAACACGATCGCGAAAGCTTTCATCGTCTCCATGCCAACGATCATTACCGCGTGCGAAGAGCGGTGGAGCATTTCTGGGCCACCGGTACGCCCTTTTCTTCAGCGCGAGATGCTTTTACACCCATTCCGCCACCTGATTGGGACTTGCTGCATCTTCACTTGGATCTTCCCAAAGAAGAACACCATGCGCTCTTGATTCGGCGAACAGAACTGATGCTCGAACAAGGTCTGATTGCCGAAGTCGAAGACCTCTTGCAGCAAGGGTATAGCGGAACGGAAAAACCGCTGCAATCGATTGGCTATAAAGAGATTCTTGATTGGCTCAATGGGGTTTATGGCCAAGAGAAGCGGGCCCTGGTTGAGCGTATTGTCATCAATACACGCCGCTTGGCGAAATCCCAGAGGACTTGGTTCAAGAAAAAGCAGAAAGAAACCTTCGACCCACGCTATGATGGAGAGGTCCTCATGGCACGTGTTCAGGATTTCATTCGTCGGGAGTAGCTCCATGTCACCTACAAACAAACTCAAAGTCATCGTCATCTCGGATGGTACAGGCGAAACAGCGACTGCCATCACCCGTGCGGCCATGACCCAGTTTGCCGACAAAGACATTTTCTTCACACGTTATAAAAACGTTCGTACGAAAGAACAGATCGACGCGATTTTCCAAGAAGCGGCGATTCATCACGATGTCATTGTCTACACCATGGTTTCGTTAGAGATGCGCCAGCACATCGCCGAACTCACACGCCGGGAGCACGTCCGCGCGGTTGATCTCATGGGTCCACTCCTCACTGCTTTTTCCAATTTCTTTGAAGCCGAGCCCAGTCACGTGCCAGGCCTCTTGCATGCGGTGAACGACGAATACTTCAAGCGTGTCGCGGCCATTGAATTTACCCTGAACCATGACGACGGGCGCAACCTCGAAAGCTTAGAAGCTGCTGACGCGGTTCTCGTCGGCATCTCACGAGCGTCTAAGACGCCACTCTCCATGTACCTTTCCCTTGAAGGTGTGAAGGTCGTGAACGTACCCATCGTGAAGGGGCTTCCCCTTCCAGAGAAGCTGTTCCAGATCGATCAGCGCAAGATCTTCTGCCTGACGATCGATGCCGAAACGCTCCACCAAATTCGCAAGAATCGACTCACCCGTTTAGGAGTAGATGAAGGTGGCGAGTATGCCGATCTTAATAAAGTTATTGATGAAGTAGAATGGGCCAACAGCCTCTTTGCTCAGAACAAGCGCTGGCCCGTCTTCAATGTCACCGGAAAAGCGCTGGAAGAAACCGCCGCGGAGATTCTCAAACTCATGACGATGCGGAAGGTGAACCGGTTCAAGCAGAGCAAGAGATTTGGCGAAGAAGAGAAAGGCGAAGAGTAGCTATTCTAGCAATTGAATCTTGTTTTCTTCGATCGTGAAATTTACTTTTTTCTCCGTACCTAGCACTGGATTCCGCACGGTCGCTTCGTAGGTTCCCGCTGGAATCACCAATTCGGTGAACGGCATGGTCTTCTCAATCTTCTCGCCATCCACGTCATACACTAACACCGAACCTGAGCCGTAGTTGAGAGACGATGAAAGCACTCCTGTGCGAGATCGGACAGCCTCGGGAACCTGAACCAAGGTAGAAGATTCTTGTTCCGTGAGCGTCAGTGTTTTCATGAAGCTCTTGTAGCCAGGCTTCTTCACAGTCACGGTGATCGGTTCGTTCAACGGTACTTTCAACGAAGTTCCGCTCACGTAGGACTGCTTGGACCCATTGATGTAAACCTCTGATTCGAAGTCGACTCCCGCAAGCCTCAATACCCCCGCGCCGTCGATTGCAACTGGGCGATCTTTCTTGGTCTTCGGCTTTGGCTCGTCGATCGAAGAAATGCCACGATCGGGTACACCGTGAATGATCTTGTGAAGATTGAGCCCTGTCATTTCTTCGACGAAGTCTGCCTGGAAGTATGCCACGCCACAGAATGAAGCGATCAAAATGACCATGATCTTAAAGCCGTTCGACTGCGATTCTTGTTCTTTGGCGACGGCTGCATCTTTCTTGATTTTGTTCAGGGTCTTGCTCGTGGTCGATGCATTGACGTTGGTCTTAACCCGAATGCCTGTGCTCGTTTTCGACTCGGCCGACTTTACACTACGTAGAATCGCTGGCTGCCGACTGACCTTGCGAGTGCTGGTTTGCGCTGTTCTGGCTAACTCAAGTGTGGCTGACTTTTCGCCCGAGCTGGCCTCCTGTTCTGCCATATCAAGGTCAAGCTCGATGCGTTCTTGGCGCTCTGGTTCAGACGATGCTGGCGCTGACGCTGAACTTGGCACTGCCGATGGGAAGGGCACGTTCGAAGGACGGCCGTTCTCATTATTTTCCATGTCAGCGATGTACGGCTTCACATCGATTTTGCCGTATTCGACGAACTTATCTTTGTCGCGCCTGATCTCGTCCTTAAAGAGTTCTTTCGCAAAGTAGCTCAAGTCCGAGGGGTTGAAGTCCGGGTACTGGGCATAGAGGAACTTCACCAACGCACGGTTGAACTTATCCATGTCTTCGTAGCGCTGAGAGCGATCTTTGGAGAGCGCCTTCATCACGATGGCATCGAGTTCTTTGGGGACGTTAGGGTTAATACTTGAAGGTGGAGCAATTTTACAGGCCTGGATCTGCTTTAGGACAGCGAGGTCATTGGCCGCAGTAAACATTTTGCGAGAGCACAGCATTTCCCAAAGCGTGATCCCCACGGCGAACTCGTCGTACCGAGCATCCAGTTCCATCCCGTCGAGATATTCCGGAGCGAGGTAGGACAACTTACCTTTGATCGTACCGGCCTGAGTCGCTTCAGAACTGGCGTTCGACTTTGCGATACCAAAGTCGATGACCTTCACCGCACCATCGTACGTGAGCATGATGTTGTGGGGAGAGATATCACGGTGAACGATGTGCAATGGTTTACCACTGAGCTTGTCCGTGAAGGTATGCGAGTAGTGAAGACCCTGGCAGACTTGCGAAATGATGTAGATCGAAATCTCCACCGGGAACACGTAGTTCTTTTCTTTTAGGCGATCGAGGAACTGCTTGAGGTTAGCACCGTCAACGTACTCCATGGCGGTGTAGAGTTGATCGTTGACCTTACCGTAGTCGTAGGTCTGCGCGACGTTCGGGTGTTGCAAACCAAAGGTCACAGAGAGTTCGTCTTGGAACATTCGAACGAAGGATGGATCGCGCGAGAACTGCGGCTGAACCATTTTGATGGCAATAATTTTGTTGGACTGTTCGCCCAAATAGCGGGCGCGACAGATCTTCGCCATCCCACCATCGACCAAATGATCGAGGATGAGGTATTTTCCGAAGCGCTCGAATTTTTTATCGCCCATTAGAAACCTCAGTTTCCTATCGGCTCTTGGCGAAAATTCTTTAACCTATTTAGGTCCCCGGTGGTGGGGGCCAAGCACTCGAATTAACTACTAAATCTTGATCTTCAGTTCGTTGAAAGATGGGAAGCTCACCCACAACTGTTTTTTGTTCCCAACCAACGCCGGCTGGCGTTTGCAGTAACCTAATATCTTATAGTTCTGCAGGTTCCAGGCCTGGAAGGTTGGATGGGTCTTAACGGAAGCTGCAAAAGTACTGATCACCACATCATCATATCCATTGGCGCGCATCTGCTCCCGGAACATCACGTGTGAGATTTTGGTGGCATCCGCAGAATAGTTGACTGTAACAAGCAGCTTGTCGCATTTTTGAAAGTACTCTTTTTCCGCGCTGGAGAACCAACGAGTGAAGGGCGAACCCACTTCAGCAGTGTAGATCAAAGCGTCGTAGTACAACGTCATCCCGTGGTACCAACTGGCACGACGGAAGATCATCGAATCGTCCCACGATTCATTGCCCTTCACGCCGCTTGGGAAGCGTACCTTCCCTGTCGTGGTTTGGTTAAATGAGCGATAAGCTGCGCAGGAAGTGATCGCAACCATAAGAGCGAGGAGTAAGGTTTTCATAAGGCCTCCAGCCAGGTCGCGATGTCTCGCCACACTTGGTGGCGATTCGTTTCATGGAGCAGTTCGTGCTTCACATTTTGATATTCTATGACTTTAACCCATTGCTTGTCGATGCCACGAGAAAAGAGCAATGTCGCTTCCCGATCTACCACCACATCTAGATCAGAGACTAAAAATAGCACCGGCCGCTTGATGAAATATGACAGAGACCGCACCTGTTGTGAGGCGTACCAGATTTCGCGCGCCATTTGTGCCGTGATGAAGCTCGGAACCAGGGGGTCTGTTTCGAAATGATTGGCCGCCTCACTATCAGTCACTAAATCAGCGCCTTTGTAGACGCGAGGATAGCGAAAGAGCGGGACATGATTCGCGACGGCATTGAAGGCCGTTTCTATCTTTGGAAAGTCGACCACCTGCATAGGGCGTACACATGGATTAGAAAGTACCAGCGGGCCAATCGCGGCCGGAATGCGTTGCTCGTGCTCGAGGATGGTCTTCAGCGCCACGAGCCCGCCCATGGAATGACCCATGACGACCACCGGTCCCTGCAACGCCAGAGCCTCGTAAGCCTTCAGTGCATCTTCCACCCAATGACGGAATTGTTTAACGTAGGCGCGTGTTCCGGAAGAAAGACCGTGCCCAATGAAGTCCATCGCATGCACAGCAATGCGCCCTTCGGAGCGACGAATAAACCATTCGAACATTTCGCTGTGGCGGCCGCCGTGGCCGAGGGCCCCATGAAGAAACAAGAGCTGCGTCCGCGGCTCAATCCCCTCACACGTCCAGGTTTGCACAGTGAAGTGTGCTCCGGGCTGATCGGAGTCGAAGTGTCGCTCAGTCTTTTTTATCTTTAAGCGCTGTGAACGCTTATCGATCTCGTTAGAGGGTCGGGTCCACATCGCGAATATACTTCTCTATCGCTCGCTGTGCCTCTGTTTGAAGAGCATCGAAACGAAACGAGAATCCTTGGTTACCTTCCAGCAAACGAACCACTGTGCCCGAAGCTGTGAAGTGATACTCAGTGTTATCAGGGTGAACATTGATGGCGATCTTGTCTCCCGCACGTCCGGGAAAGGTATCCGTGAGAACTTGCATTCCGCCGACGGAAATATCGCGGCACACGCCTTCGAAAACTTTTTTGTTATTTTGCACGAACATCCGTGCGAGCAACGGCTTACGAATCCAGCGACGACGCTCTGTCTCTTGGATCACCGGTGGCATGTCGTGGAACACTTCCTCGAAGTCAGCGACGTCGGCCAAGAAGCCCCAGTCATCTGTTCTGCCACGAACGAAAAATTGGGTGCGACCATTTACGCGATTCTCTTGATAGAGGCGCTTCACCAAGCTCGGGCTGTAGGGCCCATACTCGGCAGGAGCACCACCGCGATCGACGCCAATGCGAACGTAGATACTTTTTTCTTCAGGATCAAGCGCGCCCAAGCGCAGTGCTTGTGGAGAATCCACTTTTTTAGGAACCTCGAACTCGGGCACACTCGGAGCGATGCCTACTAGATTTTGAAATTCAGCGATGTCTTTCAACTTCCGCCAATTATCGAAACCCTTTTTCCAAATATAGTCGTCCTCGCGGAGCTGCTGGCTTTGCACCAATGTTGTAATGACGCCAACATCCACGGGGCCTTGCCGTTGTCCTTTGAGTACGTAATACCAACTCTCACTCATAAGTCCTCCAACCTCTTGAAACCATTATTCCTAATTGTAACCCATCAAAAGCACAGGTCGGCCTGCGGCAATCTTTTCCCGACCTCAAGTTCACGCGCCTAATAACCGATTAGCCTTATCGATATGAACCCCATAGGTGTCTTATGATGAAACCATCAATCGCTCTGCTACTCACGCTGCTCTTTGTATGGGGCTGCAGTAAAGAAGAGTTCTCGGGGTCTCCCAAGTCGGAAACATTCACTGCAAGCTCAGTGGAAGTTTTCCAAAACTTGACCTGTGCGAATAGCACACTCATTAAGCCACCGGTCGATATCCTCTACGTGGTCGATAACTCGCTTTCTGCCGGCTACCTCTCGACTACCGTCAAAGAACAACTTCAGTTAACCATTCAGGCCGTCTCTCAACAGTTCGATTACCATATTATGGTAGCGCCTTTGATCCCTGATGGTGGCAACGACACTTTTCGTCAGGTAATCACCAACAACGCCGCCGGCATGCCGAGTTCAGTCAACGTCGTGAGCCTAGAAGGTTTGAGCTTCTTTGCCACCCTTAGCGGCAATAAAGTTGAGCGCGGCTTCGATCGCGCCGCTGATTTGATTGATGCCAACCGCTCGAACGGCATCTTCCGTAATGCGGCTCACACCATCGTCGTTCTTGTTTCTAACGGTGATGACACAGACACGAAAACTTACTTGAACGGCTTCTCACAGGTAAACACGACGGCCTACGATGCGGCCTACAATCGCTTCATCAATTTGAAGACGAACATGATGGCGCAGCAGTTCCGCTTCTTCAGCTTGGTGGCCCACACGGCCAGTTGCCAGTCGGGTTACTCGTTCGGGGATATGTACCGTCGCATGTCGAAACGCATCTACACAGCGATGTCTGCCGGCGATCAAGCGGGCCGGACTCACCCAGACAGCTATGACCTCTGTGGTACCGACTACGCCCTTTATTCCGGAGTGAACTCCTCGATCCAACAGGAAGTACTTGGTCACACCTATAACTACTGGTTGCTCAGCGAAAACACTGTCGTCGATACGACGGACATTCAAGTTTCAAAGCTTTCTTCTAACGGAAGCGCGACTGCCGTGTCTCCTGGCATGAGCAATGGCTGGAGCTATGCGGGCTACTTAACAAATAGAAACACTCGCCGCCTACCGACTTCAGGGGAGCCGAAGACTGGCTATTTCTTGCAACTCAATGGTTCCGCAGAAGTGGTTTACCCAGACTGCTTGGTCGTGAAGACACGCACCCCCACTGAGTTTTATGGTTTTGCTGTGGCCCCATCGCAGCCGAAACCAAACACCCTCGTGTTACGCATTCGCGGCGCGACCATTCCGCAAAGCTCGACCAATGGCTGGAGCTACGAAGGCTATCGGGAGAATCAAAACATCAAGGTGAATGCAGACGGCACGCTCAACACGGCGTCACCGCTCAATCGCACAGGCTACTTCATCAAGTTGAACGGTTCGGCGATCTACGCCTCGGGCGACACAATCGAACTCTTCTACACTCCGGCGGGAATCTAGTTTCCCGCCTTCTCTCTATTCTGCTTATTCACCGAGTTGACGAACTTGATGATG
>JAIXOY010000185.1 GCA_027486525.1 Pseudomonadota bacterium | reverse complement strand
CCCAGAAGAGCGCAAAGTGACAGAGGTGAATTCAGGATTCTACCTTGTTCGTACAGACTACCTTTTGAGTCGTTTAGCTGCATTGAATAATCAAAACAAGTCTGGAGAGTTCTACCTCACAGATGTGTTCTCACAAGACAGTGATGTCGCAGCGGTAACCTATCAGGACGAGCGTGAATTTTTGGGTGTCAATACACTTGAGCAACTCGAGCAAGTCACGCAGGTTCTGCGTCAACGAAAAATTCGCTCACTTATGAGCGAAGGTGTGATGTTCTTTGATGCAGCTAGCACGTGGGTTGATTGCGATGTAGAAATCAAGGCCGGCGCAGTCCTTCATCCAGGTGTCCGTCTATTTGGCAAAACTCAAGTCGGTGCGAATGTCGTACTGGAGAGTGGAGCGATTCTGCAGGACAGCCAAATCGAAGATGGCGTTCATATTCTCGCTTACAGCCATTTGGAAAAAGCCACTGTTCGTGCCGGAGCTCATATCGGTCCATTTGCGCGCCTTCGCCCTGATACAGATATCGGCCCGGACGCAAAAGTGGGGAACTTTGTTGAGATCAAGAAATCTCGTTTGGGAGCAGGGGCAAAAGTCTCACATCTCAGCTATGTTGGGGATGCGGAAGTAGGTGAGGAGTCGAACATCGGCTGCGGGTTTATCACCTGCAACTACGACGGTAAGGACAAGCATAAGACCAAAATTGGCAGCCATGTTTTCATTGGCTCAGACGTTCAGGTGATCGCTCCTATTCAAATCGGCGACAAATCCTTTGTCGCCGCGGGCTCTACTGTGACGAAAGACGTTCCTGCTGGAGGCTTTGCCATTGCGCGTTCGTCTCAGACGACTAAAGAAGGCATAGCCCATCGCTTTTTGAAGAGTAAGAAACCCAGCTAGAGCACGGTGTCAAAGTGGTCACTCTCGTCTGGGAGTGCTAATCTGGGGTGCTATTCCATCCCAGGAGTTTTTCATGTGCGGCATCGTCGGTTACACCGGTCCTCGTAACTCGGTTCAACCCATTCTCGAAGGCCTCAGTCGCCTCGAATATCGTGGGTATGACTCCGCGGGTATTTGTCTCAAAATAAACAACAAGCTTGAGATCGTTAAGAAAGAAGGCAAACTTGAAAATTTGCGTGAAGCCCTCACGCACACCAATCCTTCTTCGCATGTCGGTATTGGCCATACTCGTTGGGCGACCCACGGAGCGGTTAACAATGATAACGCTCACCCACACGGCAACGATGACTTCGCGGTCGTTCATAACGGCATCATCGAAAATGCTCCCGTTCTAAAAAAGCAGCTCCAAGCCGAAGGCTGGGTCTTTAAATCGCAAACCGATTCAGAAGTCTTTTTAGTCTTGCTCACCAAGTTCGCTAAAGAAACCGGTGACACGCTGAAGGCCATGAGCAAAGCCTTCCAAACAATTCAAGGGAACTCAGCGTTTGTCGCCATGGAGAGATCAACTGATCGTCTCTTCTGTGTGAAGCGCTCGGCTCCTCTGGTTTGCGGCCTTAACCCCGTCACTGGTGAAGCTTTTGTTTCCTCCGATCCATTCGCTCTCATTGGTTACGCTCCTGAAATTTTCTTTCCACAAGATGGTGTCATCGGTTGTGGCAGCGTGAAGGGCAACACCGCAAAGATGGATTTCTTTGAGCTAGACCTCACGCCATCGACGCGGTTCACTGCTCAAAAGAATGCGATGAGCATGGATGCAACTTCTAAGGGTCACTACGAGCACTTCATGCTCAAGGAAATTCATGAACAACCGGCTTTGATGGAAAAGCTCGCCGCTTGGGCGATCAAAGGCGAAGGCCTCAGCATCTACTCAAACCTTAAGGGCAAGGCTCCTGAGTTTTTTCACATCACGGCCTGTGGAACTGCCTGGCACGCCGGACTTGTGATAAAAAACTTTTTTGAGCGTTTCAATAACATCCGCTGCAACGTCGAAATCGCTAGCGAGTTCCGCTACCGCGAACCGATCCTCCGCAAAGGTGAAGTGGGTCTTTTTATTTCTCAGTCTGGCGAAACGGCTGATACTCTCGCTTGCCAAGAGCTTTGCCATGAGAAGGGTTTGCAAACCTATTCTGTGGTGAACACGAAAGGCTCAACACTCTTCCGTCATTGCGACCAAAATTTCTTGATTCATGCGGGGATGGAAATTGGCGTAGCGAGCACTAAAGCGTTCACGCAACAAGTACTTACGGGCTATCTCATGTCCATGGGCTATGCCGGCAAGCTCACCACGGTAGAAGTGTATCAAGAAATCAAAACACTCTCTGATCGTGTCGCCGCCATCTGCGAAGATGCCGCCGCGATTCGTGAGATCGCCGAAAAGCTTTATCACAAGAAGGGCTTCATCTTCACCGGCCGCGGTGTCTATTTCCCGATCGCTTTGGAAGGTGCTTTGAAGTTGAAAGAGATCGCGTACGTACACGCCGAAGGTTATGCCGCCGGTGAATTGAAGCACGGCCCGATCGCTTTGATTGACGACAACATGGTGAACATCGCAGTTCTCGGTCCTGAGCTTTTTGAAAAAGCGTTATCCAACGTTGAGGAAGTGAAGGCCCGCCGTGGTTTGATCTTCGCCGTCGGTCCGAAGGGGCATCCAGAACTGCGTGAAGTCGCCGACATGTACTATGAGCTCGACTTCACTGGTTTACCAAATTTGGCGCCAGTTATGGTCAACGTTGTACTTCAGCTTCTGAGCTATCACATCGCCAAACTCAAAGGCACCGACATCGATAAGCCTCGTAATCTCGCTAAGAGTGTGACGGTAGAATAAGCATGGAACTGAGTCACCTTAATCCAGCCCAGCAGGAAGCAGTGCGCGCCTCAGAGGGGCCGGTAATGATCCTTGCAGGTGCGGGATCTGGTAAGACACGTACACTCATAACCCGCATTCAGTATTTGTTGGACGAGAAGGGTGTAGGACCTTACCAAATTCTCGCTGTGACGTTCTCCAATAAAGCCGCTCGTGAAATGCGCGAACGCTTGGGCCAAGTCACCACTCATGACATTGGTACCTTTCAAGTCACCACCTTCCACTCTTTCTGTTCACGTTTGCTGCGTGCAGAAGCGGCTCATTTAGGCCTTTCGAAAAATTTCACTATTTTTGATGATGGTGAAACGAACTCCGTTTGCAAGACCGTCCTGGGACGCATGGGTATTAATCAAAAAGATATCGCACCCAACACGCTTTCTTACTACGTAGACCACGTTAAGAATCTCGGGTGGTTTTCTGGTGCAGGCCTAGATCAGGAAGCACAGTTGCTCGCCGATGATCCGCGCTTGTGGGATTTGTTCCTAGGCTATGAGGCAGAACTCCACCGTTCTAATGCTGTCGACTTCGGTGGACTCATCACTGGTGTTTTGGAACTTTTTGCGAAATACCCCGATGTGCGCGCTAAGTACCAACGTCGGTTTCGCTACGTCATGGTGGATGAGTATCAAGATACCAATCGCGCCCAATTCCAACTCATCCGACAGTTAGGTGAAGCCCACGGTAACGTCTGCGTGGTCGGTGACGAAGACCAATCGATCTATTCTTGGCGCGGAGCCGACATTCGCAACATCCTCGACTTTGAAAAAGTCTTTCCCGCTGCTCGCATTATCAAGCTAGAGCAAAACTATCGTTCATCGAAGAAAATCATCGATGCAGCCGCTCGCCTCATTTCCTACAATCAAGAGCGAAAGGGCAAAGAACTCTGGACCGATAACCCAGAGGGCGATCCGATTAAAGTCGTTGAGTGCCGTGATGAGAAAGTCGAAGGCGACTACATTGCTAGCGAAATTAAAGCGCTAGTTAAGCGTGGCACGGCGGGTAGTGATATCGCCATCATCTATCGTAACAACAGCCAGTCCCGCGCCCTAGAAGACTCCCTACGCCGCGAACGCATTCCTTACCACATCGTCGCCGGCATCAAGTTCTATGACCGCAAAGAAGTCAAAGACATGCTCTGCTACATGCGTGTGGTGGTGAACCCGAAAGACTCATTGGCGTTCTCCCGCATTATCAATACACCTGCACGTGGTATCGGAGCGACGAGTCTGCGCAAGCTAGAAGACCAAGCTGTGCAGTTGAATGTTTCTCTCTATGAACTCGTCGAACGAGTTGTTGAAAATCCGTCCGAGTATCGTCACGTGGGTCTTTCCGCGAAGGTCATGAGCAGTCTTGGTGGCCTCGTCGGCTTGATCCAAGAGGTACAAGCACTTGAGAATGGGCCAGAGCCTTTGCCATCATACTCTTACGACAAACTTCTTCATGAATCCGGTTATCTTGAATTCCTCAAGGCCGATCGCTCCCATGAAGGGGCTGCTCGCCTCGAGAACTTACAAGAATTATCAACGGCTCTCAAACAGTACGAAACCAACCAGGAAACACCTGGCCTTACTGGATTTTTAGAAACGATTACACTCGATTCTGAAGCGGAAGTAGATCATTCAGAAACAGTCGCGATGATGACTGCTCACGGCTCTAAGGGTCTTGAGTACGAGCACGTATTCGTGACGGGCGCAGAAGAGAATCTTTTTCCCTCATTCAAGAGCATTGAACGGGGCGGTTCAGCTATCGAAGAAGAGCGCCGCTTATTCTACGTGGCCATGACTCGTGCGATGAAAGGACTCACCATAACATTTGCTCAGGGTCGGATGTTGTGGGGAAGTCTCAAGTTCAATGGTCCGAGCCAGTTTATTAACGAAATTCCGAAGACCCACGTTGAGTGGACATTCCAGGGCACTGGTCCAAGCGGTTTGCCGCGTGAGCGTACCTTCGATGATGTGCAAGACCATCCTGATTACGACGGAAGCGTGTTTACCGTCGAGCGAAGTTTTCAACAACGGGCCCCTGTGGTCGCTCCTAGAACATCTTCTCAGTATCCATCAGGGGCCAAGGTTCTTCATGCGCTCTACGGTGAAGGACTCGTCATGGAGAGTGAAGGAGCGGGCCAAGATGAGAAGATCGTAATTAAGTTCAAAGACGGCGTGAGAAAGCGCTTTATGGTGAAATTCGCTCCGTTGCAGCGGCTCTAGGAAGACTCATGAAAAGAATAGCCCTGTTCCTTCTCAGCATCTGGATACTCATTGGGTGTGTCTCACTTTTCATTTGGTGGAAGGTGGGACGTAACCTCAATTCTGAGAACATGACAGTGCACGCCAACAAGGTTGCTCAGGAACTCGAGATACCTTGGGCGCTGCGCTTTAAAAAAGTGAAACCTTCTTACGGTGCTGACTTCAGAGTCATGATTGAGGGTATTGAAGCGATTGCTTCCGATGGGACAAAAATCCTCGTTGCGAGGAATGCTGAAGTAAGACTTCCGTGGACTATCTTCTTTTCCCATAATCCTGTCCGAATTAATATTGCGGTGACAGATGTTGCCGTGACTGACTGGGTTCGCATGCTCGCAGAGATCGAGACTTTTCTCGACCACAGGAAGTCGGACCGTGCTCAGCAAGTCTCCATCCCAAATCATCTCATCGAGTCGACATTCAATCTTCGTCTCAGTCGAGTCAAAGGACCATGGGAAGGTAAAGAAGTAGCCCTCGATAAACTCTATCTCCTAAACGTAGATCCGAAGAAGCCGACTGCCTTCGAGGTTGTATTCCCCTGGCAATATCAAGTTGGGGGGGCGATCCTGAGCGGAGAAACAAAGGCCTTGGGTGAGTACCGCTTCTCTCGCCAAAAAGTAGATCTTCACTATTACCTCCGCACTCGTTTGCAGATGCAACGAGGGAACCGCTTGCGGAGCGGCGATTTTTCAGTCGAAGGCAAAGGTTTTTTCCATCCTCGTATGGGGCTTTTCACAACTCTTTCTGCCAAGGATGATTGGATTGCCTTGGTTGGTGATTTAGAGTGGACGCCGGATCAATTCAAACTCAATGTCCCTAAGTTTGCTCTTTCTCATGAACTCGTTCTAGATCTGTTGCCGTTTACCCTTCTGCACAAGGGAACAGGGGCCTATCAAACAGCTGCCGTGCAAGGTGAGTTTCGTATCAATCGCAGTCAGACGGCCCGTGATATTGCTGTCTCACTGAGAACTAAAAGTAATACTCGCATCGTGGGGGAGGCCGGAGAGGGCGAGCAACCTCTTAACATCAATCTTGTCGTAAGAAACGGTTCAAGCGCTGATGGAAGTTTGACCCTCGGAAGTGTACCTTGGATCACGTACAGTCATAGCAAAAATGCGTCGTCGCTCACATGGTCACCGGCGCTATTCTTAGCCCCTCATAGCTCAACTGAGTGGTACGCCCCTCACAACGAAGTGTGGGACATGATCTGGTGGATGCCTTGGGAAAAGATGACTGTGAATACGAGTGGCTTTGCCCCCTATGTCCTTGAGCGTTTCCCCGAGCGCATCAAGGTAACCCAGTTTAAACCGCGCACAGATCTGCCAGTGATGGGCATGATTTATCCCCATTATGGTGGCGATAAAACAGAGTGGACCTCTACGTTCGACTCCATGCCACTAGATCCACTCTTCACGGCGACGGGAAAAGATTTTTTTCTCGTTCCTGGTCACGCCTATAGTGGCTCTATCTGGTCTAAGCCAAGCACAGGCTTGAGCCTCAAGCTCGCCTGGAAAGGTGGTGCCCTTCCACTGCTTTCTCGTTCGAGCTGTAAGGCGCTCATTAGTGAGCGCGCAGAGTTGGCTTCGTTGCTTAAGGATAATTTTGTTCACCAAGCGGAGCTGACCTTCGAAGCCCCGTACTATCGGATAGTACGATGGCAAGTGCGCTCCCAGACGCAGGAATGGAATATCTCCGGTGAGTGGTCAAATTCCCCAATTAAATGCCAACTGCGCTTGAAGCATAAATTGAAGAATAAAAAAGTAACAGAGCATGTGATTGAACTGAATTGAGGTTGAAGATGTCGTCAAAAGTTCCCGCTCCCATCGTTTGGAAAAATAATGTCATGCTCTTGCTCGATCAACGTTTGCTGCCAGTCGAAGAGCAGATGCTAACCATTTCAACTATTGAGGAAGCTCACGATGCCATTCGCGACATGGTTGTCCGAGGGGCACCTTGTATTGGTTTCACTGCGATCTATGGATTAGCTCTTTGGTTGAAATCTCAAAGAAGCTATTCTCCGCAAGAGTTCAAGAAAGCCGCGACCTATCTTAAGGGCGCACGCCCTACCGCAGTGAATCTCATGTTTGAGATTGAGCGCGTCCTTTCGGCTGTGGAAAAGCGCTTCACTGCGAGCTCAACGATTCACGACGTTTTTAATTTTGTGGTAACTGATGGTGATGCACAGATTGCAGCTTCTATCGACAACAACACCAAGATGGCTGCCACCGCCCTTGCTGCACTCACCGAGAAGTATGGGGAGCGTCCTCTGACGCTCATGACTCATTGTAACACCGGCTTTCTGGCCTGTGGAACTCTGGGGACAGCTCTTGGTGTGATCTCCTACGCTCATGCCCGTAAACGTGTGGCGATGGTTTATGCTGACGAAACTCGCCCTTACATGCAGGGATCGCGTCTGACGGCCTATGAGCTGGGCAAAGAGGGCATCCCGTACAACATTGTTGTCGAAGGGGCCGCGAGCTATGTTCTGTCCCATCAAAACGTAGATGCGATCTTTGTTGGAGCCGATCGGATTGCTGCCAACGGCGACACGGCCAACAAAGTTGGCACAGCGACGCTGGCGATCGTTGCCAAGCACTATGGCATTCCTTTTTATGTGGTCGCTCCTCTTAGTTCGTTTGACTTTAATATGGCAGACGGCAGTGGCATTGAGATAGAGCTCCGTCACGAGGACGAGATCCTGTCTTACAAGAATCATCGTGTGGCGCCTCCCGAAGGAAGAGCGTTGAATCCGAGTTTTGATGTCACCCCATCATCACTCATCACGGGCATCATTTGTGAGACTGGTATAGTCACGAAGCCCAATACGGAACGCATGCAGATTTTTAAGAGAGCCCCATGAGCCCTGAAATTCGCGCGAGCATTGATATCGGTTCTAATTCAGTTCTTTTGCTTCTCGCAGAATTCTCACCTTTTAGGGAACTTGCAAAATTGTCCGAGGTCACTGGCCTCGGCAAAGGATTAGATAAAACTGGTGTGTTTGCCGAGGTTCCTCTACAAGACACATTCAATGCTTTGAAAAGATATGCTGATGTTTGTCAGCAGCATGGGCTCGCTCCCGACAAGATTATTGCGACTGCGACGGAAGCCTCTCGTGTGGCAAAGAATGCCCCAGCGTTTTACCAGCGTGTTCGTCAGGAGCTGGGGATAAACGTCCAAATTATCACCGGTAAAGGTGAAGCGGCTTTGACCACCAAGGGAATCTTATTCAATACCCACTTCAGCGAAGCCGAAGTGGTGGTCATGGATATTGGAGGAGCATCGACTGAATTTATCCGCGTCGATACCCAGTCTTATACAATCATTGAATCTGTCAGCTTGAAGGTCGGCGCGGTTCGCACGACGGATTGGCTTAGAGAGGGATCGTTTGATTCAGCTCTGGGCAAGATATTTTCTGATCACTCCGCTGAACTCGACCGTTATCAAACTCGTCTACTTCAGTGTGTGGCCGGAACATTGACCTCGCTCGGGAATATGCATCTCGGGAACAAGGATTTCGTTGAAAACGAAGTTCACGGGATGACGCTTAAAGCCTCTGATATCGATGTTCTCTATCAACGTTGTGGGATGTGGACCCCAGAGCAGTTTGTGCAGGAATTCCCGTTCCTCGGTAAGCGTTCAGACGCGATTCGCGGCGGACTTATGCTCACGAGTCATCTTCTGAAGAGGCTAAAGGTTGAGTCTGTAGTGATTTCGACATATGGTTTAAGGTATGGAACATTCTTAGAAGGGAAGGTGCCTCATGAATATCTCGCTTGATGACAAGGTCCGCGTTGTTCAGAAAGATGAAGTTCTCTTCAAAGAGGGTCAAAACCCCACTCACCTTATTATAGTGAAGTCTGGAGGCATTCTCTGTCTCAAGCGCTCTAAAGAACGCCTCGTGCCTGTCATGTGGGGTTCGAATCAAAAAATAATTGGTGAAGAAGCAGTTCTGACGGGTCTTGAGCATGGCTACTCTGCCATTGTAATGGAAGAGTCGGAGATCGTAGAAATTGATGCGCAAGAAATCAAGCGCACCATGGCTTCAGCTCCGGCGTGGATTAGCGGTCTGCTGGCCACTCTCGGAGAAAGGGCCAATGATACGGCTTCCGCAATTGCGGAACATCGCATCGCCCACAACGAGCTTTCCGGAGGCCAAGAATTGGCCCCCCAAGAAGAAATACGTTTAAAAAAATTATTGAATTAGTAGAAACGGACGATCTGGCGACGGCTTAGATCAATGGCAAGTTCCATGATCTTATCCTGTGCTCGCTGGCACTCTCGACGATTGTCCGAGAGGTCTTTCGTCATGACTTCGTAGGCTTTCAAAGCGCTGTCTCGTGGAATCAATGCCAACGCCCGCTTCTGATGCTTAATGCTTGAAAGGCTCAGGGCTAAGCCAAGAATAACCGGCTTTGTTGAAGCGAGAATTTTCGACAAATTTTCGTCATCAAGCGTCCAAAGATTATCGTAGGAGAAGCATTGCTCAGAAAGCTCTTTGGCTAGCGTAGGATTGCGGCCTTTGAGATTACGAAGCAACCGTGACTTATCCCCTTGCTCCATGTGCTTGAGCAGATCAACCACCTGTTGGCGGCCATTGATGTAGATACCGGTCTTTTCGTTTTCTGGCGTCTGCGACATCCTGTCACTCCTTCAAGAGAATCAAGCTTCGTATTTGGCTTTCTGTTCTTCAAAGCGCTGTTTGGCGCGTTCCATGTATTCTTTGTGGTTATCGAGAGTCGTGTTCACTTCGCGCTCTTGGTTGCTGCGAATTTCCGCCATCCGCCCTTCCTGTGCCTGCTTGAGGTCTTGAATGGAACTTTCAAACTTGGCGTTTTCTTCGGCTAGGCGGGTCGCATACTTCTGGCGCATGATTGTAAGTTTTTTGTCGTACTCAGACTTGTCCGCGTTGACCTGAACTTCAAAGTCCTTCTCGATCCGAGCGGTTTGGGTCTCAGTCTTCTCTTTGGACTTTAACAATTGCTTTTGATTGGTCTCTTCAAGGCGACGCAGTTCCAAAGCCTGGCGTCGGTTGATAGCCTCTTTGTTATTGTTAAATTTAGGAATCGACATGTTTTCTGACATCGTGAACCTCGTTGAGCCTTGTCATGCCTTTTGCGGCATCTTGTACTATGATAGGGGACGGTGATCGTTGGGCTCTAGCAGGCAAAAATAGGCCATAGGGGTGCCACTTTCTGAATCTAGGCATTTAGCTAGTTTCGAGGGATTATGTCGGGTAAAGGAAGAGATTGTGTTTGAAGTTACTACACAGCACGAGAGCAGATTTGGGGACTGGCTGAACCTCAATCTTGCTAGTTTGGCCTGGGAAGGCAAGCACCGCAACGCCTTCGAAGAATTCTGGCAGGCGATCTTCGGTGGCGGCCACGATGCCCTCTATGTTCTCGAGCGGCTCGACTATGCGAAGAAAATTTCTAAAACGGGACCTCTCTATTCTTGGCTCGCTTGGCTGCAGGATCGCTTCACGATCTTTGCATTTGCGGAGTCAGGACTTAGCATCGATCATTTCTGTCAGCAGACGAAGATTGAAGAAAGCTGGCTGGCCCACATCTTGCGCGACTACTTCCTAAGCATCTGGCCCCATCGTCAGGATGAAGCGAATGAAATTTTCGAGATTGGGAATATTCTCTCACCGAATCGACTTCGTACCTTTAAGGACATGTCGTCAGCGTTTGGTTTTACGGCACTTCCTCGACACGGTGATGAGGAAGACATGATGCTCTCACTCGAGGTGACGCTGTTCCCTCAGTGGCAGGCGATCCTCAAAGAGCTCAAGAAAGATCTCTATCAGCTACGGTTTGACTGGGCCCGCATGAAGCGCCAGGTTTCCTGGGGTAAACAACTGCGCTTTGTCCGTGAGGTGGTGCTTCTACTTGTCATTGCCGTCGCTTTGATCGCCGGACTTCGCGTCGCGAACTCTTGGTATGAGGGCTACATCGTTAAGCGCATTAAACTTCTCGAGCCAACTTTCTTTGGTCTCGATCTCACCATGCTTTATCGCCCAGAAGATCGCTCGCAACGAAACATCGAGTTCTCCAATGAAGAGATCGATAAGCTCGAGCGCATCGAAGGCGCGAAGAGTTTTGAAGAAATCAAAGACGTTCGCTTCGACCCCGAATCAGATGAAGTGGCCCTCACTTCGGTAGAAGAGATCCCCGCCTTTGCAGAAGGTGAGGCGGAAACGTCCGCTTACGAAGAGAACCAGAAGGGCGGCTACCGTGATGCTGGCGTGGGCGCGGGTCGCAACCGTGCGTACCGTGTCCTGATGACGTCTGTGAGTCCCGGAGAGTTGCGCGAGCGCATTCTGCCATTGCTTACTGAATACAAGGTCGCAGCTCAGGGTAACGTGAAGCCTGGCACGGCCATTCCTGGTGGTATTTACTTTAACCTGCTCGTGCCTTCATCCCAACTCAAGGCCTTCCTGGGAACGGTCTCTGGCTTCGGTGATGCGGCCATCTTTGAAAGCAATGCCCGCGAAGCTACGCCAGCGGGCAAGAACCGAGTTTTTATTTGGGTGAAGTCTATCTAACGTTATTACTCTGCTGGGCCCTGGCTTTGGCTTCGGAGTTGCCAAGGATAGCATCTAGAAAGTTTATATCCACAACCGGTGTATCCGTGTTTTGGAGAGTGCTGCTTTCAGAGTTGATGTTGCTAAAATGCTCAATGAGGACTTCGGACCCAGGCTCTTGTGTGTTCTGAGCTTCCCGCTGGAAAGCCTTAACGTTAGAGCCTAGCTTCTCTTGAGACCCATCGGCATTGATTCTTGTGAGATCGAGGTAACTCGAGACGACGTTGTTGAAAAGAATGAGCTGTTGGAATTCCTTACCTCTATTGAGATATTCTTGCTTAACTTCGTTGAGGCGATCCTCTCTTTTTTTAGCATCTTCACCCGCGAGTTCAGTGGAGAACTGCTTTCTTTCAAAAGCACTCGTCATCTCTTTGAAAGTGGAGTCTCGCTCTGTTTCGAAACGTCGACGTGCCTTCGCTACGATCTCAGACATGTTTCCACCAGTGTCGACCTCTTCAGCTAAATCGAAATAACTCCGAGATCGAAGATAGTCAGCGAGATCTTTTTTATTACCGTCGAGCTTATTAATTTTTTCAGATTCAACGAGGGTGGCAGCGTTATAGACGACAGAGCTATTTGCGAACTTTTGAACCTCTGTGTCCTTGTAGAAAAACTTCGCACACTCGACATTCTCAGGATTATCAATGCAGTCTTTTGTAATGCCTCCAGCATCGTTGGCAATGCCATCGTTCTTGAGAGCCTCGGTGGCATCTTTCGTTGTGAACGAGGTCAGCGCATCAATGCTTTCATTATCATCCGCATCTTCTCTCCGATAAAGATCCTTGGGTTTGTACTTCATTTCAACATCGTCCATTCTGAACTGTTCTTTTGTTTTTACGAGGGCGGCCAGGTTCGTTCGGTAACCTCTCAGGCGAGCTGTTACGTGACAGGAGTGTTGACCAACAGTGGGCTCTGTTGCGGGTACTGTGGGACAAGATGGAGCGGGAGTTACAGGTGGAGTACAAGCTGTCGCACTGGGCTCAGTACCTTTCGCTTTTCGGTACCGGCAGGAACAATATTCGTATAACTGACACATGTTCTGGATCGCAGTCGCACAGTTAATAAACAGTCTATTTAGAGTTCCAGAATTAACTAATGCCTGCGGGATCTCTCTAGTAATACCTTCATAGATGTTATCCGTTGGTGTCGCTGCAACTTTAGAACCAGAGATATCACTCACATCCGTTAGTTGATTGGCGTAGACGGCATTTTTGATTGGATTTGGTGGCGATCCCCCGTCTGCGAACTTGGACAGTTCGTCTAATCGGTTGGGTGTGGTAGTGGCGAAATCTAATCGATTGTAACAGTAGTTTGAGACCTCCAGCAGAATGTTCTTACCGAGCTGAGTTTCATAGATATCCACAAAGACTTTTTGGTCGACGATGTTTTGATCTCCCAGGCGTTTTACTTTTCCATTCTCTTTTCCGTAGAGGGCTTTTTCTAGCCGACCCGAAAGATAGTTCACGATTTCAGCGTTTGATTTATCTTTAACCACACCAAATGCTTCCAATTGAAGATCACTTGAGAGTTTGTTGAGGCGACTCGGATCCACATCACTTGACAACTTTCTTCTCACACAATCAGCAGCCTTTTGTTGTGCGTCTCGAATGGCAGCTTGGTTTTTGAGATCACTCGGAATGGGAAAATCAGTAATACATTGCTGAATCTCAGGCTCTTGCAAGAAGCGTGAGTCGACTTGAGCATCTTTAACCGAAGTCACAAATCTCTTTGAGAGAGCATCGTAATCGATGTTGTCATCGGCGCTAAAAGCGCTCAACGATATGAGGACAAGGAAGCCAGTAAGAAATTTCATTCTCTCATTCTACAAGGGATCACCAATCGAGTGGAGCAGGCGAAAAAATGCCGTTTTAAAAGGTGAGTGATTTAAGTGAGTTAGGCTACATGGAGTCGGAACTCATCCCAAAAAGGCCCTTCAGTTCACGCAACAAAATGTGGCTCTTACCCAGGTAAGCCCACTGGCGATAGAAGCCAATCGCCATGGCGGCGATGAAGCCATAAATCACACCCGAGTGGACGGTTTTCACGACGAGCCCAGTATCGTGAGCTCCGCCGAGCAGAAACCCGATCGAGCCCAAGACCAGCATCATCATGGTCCAGGGAATTGTCTGGCGCTTTGAGAGGGAGGATTCGTGCACAAAGCGCGCGACACGTTTTTTGTAGGGTTCGAGGTCTGTCGGAGGAGTGTCGAACAACTCATGGAGGTTCTGCTCAGACTGGAGCACATTCCAAACGTTCTCAACTAAGCGCGCTACGCCGATGAAGTAGAACATCACAAAAGCCTGGATAAAGATGAGAAAGATGAAAGAAGGGATGGCGGTTTGGATGTGGGATTGAGGCAAGCTGACCCATTGGAGCGCCAGGGCCGTGGTTAAAACGATGCCCGATACCATAATGACTAAGAGGCCACGTAACAAATAAGCCATTGTCCACCTTCCCCAACCGTCTCCAGAACATTATTCTGTGCCCACTGTGTATAGCAAAAAGGGTTCGCAAATGTCCGAGGAAAAAACCTCACCAGCTCCTAAGAAGCTCCTAGAAAAATCTCCACTGTCGGGCATCGCCGTGCCGATCGCTATTGTTCTCATTGGTGCCCTCATCATTTTCGGTGTCACGAAAATGCTGTCGACCGGTAAAGACCATCGCGACCTCGTCGCCGAACTCAACTCGAAAACTTTTGGGAACCGCTGGGTCGCTGCCTACGAACTCTCGAAGTATCTGGCTTCGTCTCGCATCCCGAAGGAAGATGTACCCTGGGTGATTGAAAATCTGATTCAGGTTTACGACCAAAGTGTTGATGCTCGTACGCGCAA
This sequence comes from Pseudomonadota bacterium, assembly GCA_027486525.1. Taxonomy (GTDB): domain Bacteria; phylum Bdellovibrionota; class Bacteriovoracia; order Bacteriovoracales; family Bacteriovoracaceae; genus UBA6144. Next base: position 6,304 of record JAIXOY010000185.1, on the reverse strand, counting down.
CTTTGTCGTTCTCGCTCTGAGTTCGCTCCAGCATCCATTGTCGTTCCCACTTTTTAACAAAGCTCTCTCTGATGAAGACGAGCAAGTTCGTTTCAGTGCAGTCGTTGCCTTAGGAAACTCACCGCAGGGTTCACCCATTGAATGGAACCGCGTTGAAGAACTCTTGTCTAAAAGTGATGATGAAGGTCTTAAGCAAGCTATCCTTGTCACAATTGCTACGCACCGCAAAGAAAACGGAGCCGCACTCCTTCGACCTTATCTTGCTTCGCAGCAGCGCATGTTGCGCTACGCTTCAGGGATGGGGTTGATTTATTTTAACCCCTCAGAATCTATACCAACCTTGAAAGAAATCCTGAGTTTAAGTTACAACAACACGAGTCCCGGTGAATTAAACGGTGCGCAAGTGGAAGCCTTGAAGGTGAACACGCTTGTTCACATTCAGAAAGCAGGCGCAAAAGAGCTGCTTTTCCTTGCCGAAGATCTCGTCCAAAAAGATTCCAACATTCAAGTGACCACACGGGCCAAAGAACTTGTTAATCTGTTGAAAAATTAGAAGTTTACGCCCATAATGGGCTATCCATAAAAGCCCTGTTTAGAATGAATTTAGGTTGAACTAAATTCTTTTCGCCTGGAGTTTTCACTCATGAGTGAAGAATTTAAAACCAGTCTCAATCGTCGCGAGTTCTTCAGTTTTCTCGCTGTCGGCTGGATTACGTTTGGTGCAGCCGTCACTGGTTTGCTGAGTTTTGTGTTTCGCTTTCTCTATCCAAACGTGGTTTTCGAGCCCGCTATGGATTTCGTTGCTGGTTACCCAGATGAATACCCTGAAGGCGTTGATGAGCGTTGGAAAAACGGTTTCGGCGTCTGGATTTACAAGAAAGATGGCCGCTTCGCCGCTCTCAGTAACATCTGCACTCACCTTGGTTGCATTCCAACTTGGTTGCCGGCTGAAAGCAAATTCAAATGTCCTTGCCACGGCTCAGGCTATTACCCGAACGGAATTAATTTCGAGGGGCCGGCACCGCGCCCACTCGAGCGCTACAAAGTTTCATTGAATCCTGAAGGCAAAATCATCGTCGATAAAACCAAAGTCTTCCGTTACGAGAAGGGCGAGTGGAATTACGACGGTGCCTATATCGACGTCTGATTAGTTAAGGAAAACGTGTATGGCCGATACTCAGAGTCTTGCTGAAAAAGTTGCTAATACCCAGGTTTGGAAAGCTATTTTCCGCCATGGTCCACCCAACAATGCACGTAACCGTGCTGCTGTTGTTGCGGGTAACGTTTTTCTTCACCTTCATCCGATCAAACTCAAAAAATCAGGCGTGCAGCTCGGCTACACATGGTGCATGGGGGGCTTAACGTTTTTCGTCTTCCTCGCGCTCACTGTGACCGGCGTTCTCTTGATGTTCTACTACCGTCCAACTGCGGAATACGCTTTCACGGATATCATCGGTCTCCGTGAACACGTTCCTCTGGGAATCATGCGCGAACTTCACCGTTGGGGCGCCCACTTGATGGTGATCACCGTGTGGATTCACATGTTCCGCGTGTTCATGACGGGCTCGTACAAACCACCTCGCGAGTTCAACTGGGGCGTCGGTGTGATTCTCTTGATTCTCACTCTTCTCCTTTCGTTCACGGGCTACTTGTTACCTTGGGATCAGCTCGCGATTTGGGCGATTACCGTCGGTTCAAACATGGCGAAAGCAACTCCTTTCTTGGGGCACGGTGGTCCCGGCGCTGCTCTCGCCAGGATCGGTGATTTTGTGATGGTTTCAGACAAAAACGACGTGCGCTTTCAGTTGCTGGGCGGCCGTTTTGTAGGCGAAGCTGCACTCCTGCGCTTCTACATTCTTCACTGCGTATTTATTCCTCTCGTTGTGGCCGTCTTGATTGCGGTTCACTTCTGGCGTGTACGTAAGGACGGCGGTATTTCCGCTCCTCTGTAATCAAGGAAGACCATGGTTAAGGAACTCATTAATTTTCTCGCAGAACCCGTTTACTCTTTTACGGCGGTGACGGCGTTTTTCGTTTACACGATAAAAAAGCCAGAAATCGTCGGATCAAAGAAGTTCGGACTCTTTTCTTTGATTGCGATCCTTGTCATCTTTGGCTGGATGTTAGCGGATCCAGTTTTCTTCTCGGTGATCAGTCTCCCGGATAACATTCCTATCATCATCCTCAATGCGGCGGTTCTAGGAACTTGGTGGTTTGCCATTCACAAAGGGGTAGAGAACGACAAGCGCATAGCTGCGGGACTTGGTCCTCTTGAAGGCAGTCCTGAAAATCGTGAGAAGGTGTGGGCGTGGCCTAACCTCGTGTACACTGAGTTATTCGCAGGGATTGCCTGCACAGTGTTCCTCATCGTCTGGGCTATTTTCTTCAAAGCCCCGCTGGAAGAGCCTGCCAACCCAACATGGGCACCGAACCCTGCTAAGGCTCCGTGGTACTTCTTGGGTCTCCAGGAGATGCTCGTTTACTTCGATCCATGGATGGCCGGCGTCGTTCTTCCTGGCATTATCGTCGTAGGACTTATCGCGATCCCCTTCATCGATACCAATCCCAAGGGCAACGGATACTTCACTTTCAGCGAACGTAAATTTGCCATCGCCGGCTTTATGTATGGCTGGATCGTTCTTTGGATTTTCCTCATCCAGATCGGTACTTTCCTACGAGGCCCGAACTGGACTTACTATGGGCCGTTTGAGTTCTGGGATCTCCACAAAGCGGTCGCTGAAAACAACGTCAACTTAGCCGAGTATTTCTGGATCAAAGCTTTAGGAATGGGTCTTCCAAAAAACATTTTTATTCGCGAAATCACAGGCATCTTGTTGATGGGTCTTTACATGGTGGTGGCCCCAATTGTGATCACAAAGAAATGGGGTCATAAGTATCTTACTTCTCTTGGGTCTATCCGCTACTACATATTGATGTTCTTAATTCTCGGCACGGCTCTCCTGCCGATAAAGATGTATCTCCGCTGGTTCTTTACTCTGAAGTACATCATTGCCATGCCTGAATTTGAGTTGAACCTCTAATTAGCTTTTGAAGGTAACTAAAGATGAAACGTGAACCCGGAATGGCCTACAACATCTCGACCCTCAATAAGGTCTTTGCTGTTTTGTCGGTGTTGCTCCTCCTTACTACCATTTGGGTTGTCCTCGACGACTACATCCGTCCGTGGAAAGCCGTTCAAGTCAAAGCGATGGAAATCGAGAAGCAGGTCACAGCAGCCAAAGCTAAAGAGGTCGAAGGATCGATAGATTCAACAAAGCTAAAAGAAGCCAAAGCTCAAGTCTTAGAAGCAGAGAAGGCGCTCGAAAAGCAAGCCAATGAGATCCGCAAGATCCAAGAAAAAATTGCAGACGTCCAGAAACGTATCTACGTTCAGAACATGTACAATGGTGTGCAGGGCTCTCAGGCTGCGGCTTGGCAGTTTAAGTACGAGCACGCTTTAAGTGAGAAGCACTTCGAGGAAGCCAAAAAATACAAGGCAACCTTCGACGATTACAAGAAGAAAGAAATCGCCGGGAAGGACCAGCTGAAGGCGCAGACTGCCGAAGAGTCGGCTTACAACGCCCAGATCAAGAAGATCGAAGAATCGAGGACGACCGCGGAGAAAGGACTCAAGGCCCTGGTTGGAGATAAGGAGCGTTTAGAAGCTGCGATGGTTTCAACAGAGATGACACCAGTCTGGCTTCTCCGAAACTCGCCGTTCATCGATTTCCTTGATCCGACTATCAAAATCCGTCAGCACGTGATTCTGACTGCCACTAATGACTTCTACTTCCAACAAATGCCAAAGATCGATCGCTGCACGACTTGCCACGTGTTCATTGATCGGGCTGGCTACGAAGACCAGCAAAACCCATACAAGACTCACCCCAAAGTTGACACCCTAGCAGTGGGCGTAAACTCAGCGCACCCGATTAAAGACTTCGGTTGCACCTCTTGTCACGGTGGTGTGGGTGACCGTGTGAACGACTTCAATTCTCCGGCACACATTCCGCAGAATGAAGCGCAAAAGAAAGAATGGATCGCTAAATACAATTGGCACGAGCCACACAAAATTCCGCAACCCATGCTACCGCTTCAACACACCGAAGGCATGTGCATCAAGTGCCACCAGGGCGTCGAGCGCCTCCCGCTGGCCGAGAAGCTAAACCAGGGCCGCGAGCTCGTGGAGCAGTACGGCTGCTACGGGTGCCACAAGATTGAAGGCTGGGACCACTTACAAAAACCTGGTCCATCGCTGGAGAAGATCACCGCCAAGACAAACGAAGAGTGGATCAAGAACTGGATTTGGAGCCCGCACTCGTTTAACCCGAAATCGAAGATGCCCGCGTTCTTCATGCAGGCCAACAACTCGGCACCTGAGTACATGAAGAAGAACCAGGCCGAGGTCAACGCCATGGCCATGTTCCTCAAGCATCAGGCGAAGCCGTACGCACCGATCGTGAGCTACCGAGCGGGTGATGCAGAGAAAGGCAAGGAGCTCATCCAGGAAATCGGCTGCGTGGGTTGCCACATGGTCGAGGGCATTGAAGAGAAGTGGAACGCTGTCGGCGAGCGCAAGGGCACCTACCTCACTGGCACGGGCTCGAAGGTGGACCCTGATTGGCTGGTCTCTTGGTTGAAAAAGCCGAGCCATTACCAAGCTGACACTGTGATGCCGTCTTTCCGACTCACCGATTCGGAAGCCAACGACATTGCCACTTACCTCATGGGCCTCAAAAACCCAGCGTTCGAAGGACTGAAGTTCCCAGGCTTGGATAAATCCCTTCGTGACGAAATCCTCGTCGATGACTACTTCTCTGCGTTCGACACTGTTGACGTAGCCCGCGCACGCCTTAAAGACATGACTGACGAAGAGCGCACGCTAGAGCTCGGCCGCCGTTCCATCAGTAAGTACGGTTGCTATTCCTGCCACAACATTAACGGCTACGGTAACGATCTTCCAGGGATCGGCCCGGAACTAACGAAGGTCGGATCAAAGCCTGTTGAGCAGTTCGGTTACGGTCAGCAGAAGCAAGTTCCGCGCACTCGGCATGGGTGGATCGCACAGCACTTGCGTCAACCGAGCATCTGGGACCTTGGTGTTCCGAAGCCGTTTAAAGACCTCAACCGGATGCCTAACTTCTACCTTCAGGACTGGGAGATCGAATCCATAACGGGCATGCTCTTGGGTCAGGTCGGTGACAAGATCCCACTCCTCGGACAAAAACAGCTCAATGCGAACGAGAAGATCGCAGAGATCGGTAAGAAAGTTGTTAATAAGTACAACTGCCAGGGTTGCCACAACATTGACGGCAATGGCGGAGCTCTGAGCAAAGCCTTCGAAGATCCTAACTACGGTCCACCATGGCTCGCGAAAGAGGGCCACAGGGTCCAGACAGATTGGTTTAACAATTTCTTGCAGAACGTTCATACGATTCGTCCTTACGTGAAAGTTCGCATGCCATCTTTCAACTACTCGAACGAGGAGCTGAACCAAATCGTCGCTTACTTCCAGGCCGACTCAGATCAGCCTACTTTCGAAAATCTCGGTCCTGTTCAGTGGGAACCGGGTGAGCGCGAAGCTGCTCAAAAGATGTGGAATGAACTTGCCTGTACAACTTGTCACACGATCGGTTTTACCAATGAAGAAGCGCAGGCACCTGCTCTGAAAAATGCAAAACTTCGCTTACGTCCATCGTGGATCGAGAAGTGGCTCACGAATCCAACGGAAGTGATGCCATACACCTCGATGCCAAATTTCTGGGAAGGCGGAACAATTGCTCCGGTTGAAGGTGTATTGGATAACGATCCGAAACGTCAGATACGCGCAATGCGCAAGTGGGTTCAAGATATGGGTAACAACTCTTATCCACCGGCCCTACCGAAGAACTAATCTCCTCTCATAGAAGGCAGCTACGGCTGCCTTCTTATTTTTTGCTCACCACAATATAAAATATCCTGATTGATATCGTTGACACTCTTACCAAGAATCCGTAATTTCACTCCTCACGACGCGAGATTTGTTTGGGGATGTAGCTCAGTTGGTAGAGCATCAGATTTGCATTCTGAGGGTCGCAGGTTCGATCCCTGTCATCTCCACCACTCAAATTTTTTCAAAAGAAATCTTTTGAAAATCGCTTGCAGGACCCGAAGTCGGGTGCTACAACCGACCGCTCCTGAAAATTTTGTTCTTTTCCATTCAAATAGAGTTTAAGTTTCGAGTGACTTCGGTCATTCGGATCAAGATGAGAAAGTATCCCGTTTTAGTAATCAGGTTGTCGTAAGATCAGCACCGATTTTTTCT
>JAIXOY010000293.1 GCA_027486525.1 Pseudomonadota bacterium | reverse complement strand
GCCGGTGAGGCCCGAGAGAATCAAGTAAGCACTCATGAGTCCTGCGACTCGGCGCAGATAGCTCTTGTCCACACTTTGCAAAACATCAAACGCGACCGCGCGATGCTCGATCTCTTCAAGGGCATGCCACTCGAAGAGCGCCTTCATTTCTGGATGGGCGTTTTCGAAAAAATTTTCCTCCAGACCGATCTCGGCCAGCAGAGAGGTGAGGTGCTCGAACCCGGCCGTGAGCGCCAAGCGAAACTCGTCGCTGGTTTTGCTTTCGACGAAACGAGTGATCACGTCCTCCACTAACCGCAGGATGCCGTCGATCTCATACCCTTGTTCGCGCAGGTTGGTGAGGAACTTGTCATGTTCAAGGGCGTGTTGCGCTTCTTGGCGCATGAAGAGTTTGGCTTCTTGCTGCAGAGTCGCATCTTGTAAGGTTGGGACGAATTTTTGCAGAGAGCGAATGAAGAACTTTTCCCCGGTGGGAAAAAGCAGAGTGAAACTGTTGCATAAGTGTGTCCGGAACGGTGACTGGGCGAGCCAGTGACGTGGCACAGAAGAGTCGAATTTGAACTGCGGTTTTCTGACGTTGATCGTGAGTGCCATGACCCTCATTGTACGCCCGATGAGGGTGTTTTTGCCAAGGGATGAATTCCTCATGCTAGTATCAACACGTTATGAGAATTCTCTTTTTACACGGCTTTCCAGATAACCCAGAAGTGTGGCGTTATTGCGTGGAATACTTCGAAGGGCGTGCCGTTTGTCGCACTCCCGAATTGCATTCCCTCAGCTTCGAAGACCAACTCAAGCGCGTGCATGAAATGACGGAAGAGGGCCCCGCAGTGCTCGTCGGCCATGACATGGGCGGGCCGCTCGCCACAGAATTTGCGCTTCGCTATCCGGAGCGTGTCTCGCGCATCGTCCTCGTGAATACCATGGACCTCGGCATGTTCGTTCGCCGCTTAGGTGGTCTTAAGCAGCTGATGAAATCGAGTTACATGGGTGTGTTCGTGAACCCGCTGGTGAACACCACGACGCTGCGACCGTTTGCGAAGAAGCTTTTGAATTTTGTGTATGATCGCGGCCGACTGCCGGCCCACGATCGCCTGCGCAGTAATTCAGCGGAAGTGCTGGATGGCCTGGGACGCTACAAAGAGATGGCACTGAGAGCTCCGAAGAAACTGCTCGAGCCCATCACGGCGATTTCTCATCGCGTGGATGTCATCTTTGGGCAGCATGATCCGTTCCTGCAGATGCCGACGGACGCGGAGCTCAAGAGCTTTTTCCATGATGCTCATTTGCATAAAATGAAAAGTGGCCATTGGCCCATGCGCACGCATCCGGAAGACTTCCATAAACTTCTAGAAAGAATTTTACTATGAGCAAAGTCGTCATCACGGGCAGCAACGGCGGCATTGGGCTTGCTTTGGTTAAAGAATTCCAATCCAAAGGTCTGAGAGTCGTCGGCGTTGATCTCTCAGCGAGTGGTCCTGAGGGCCTGGACTACTATCAGCTCGACGTGACCGATGAGGCCAAGGCCCTCGCCACCTATCAAAAAATTCATGACGCTCATCCCGACATCGCCTACTGGTGCAACAACGCAGGCATCGCCGTACTCGGTCCCTTCCTTGAAGTCAGTGCCGCTGACTTTAATAAAGTCATGGCAGTGAATCTTCAGGCCGTGATCACCGCCACTCGCTTCTGGCTCGAGGTCTTCAATCGCAAGGGCGGTTGCGTGATCAACATGGCCTCAGCGGCGGGCATGATTCCCAGTGGTGACATGAGTTCGTACGTGGCGAGCAAACATGCCGTCATTGGTTTCACTCGTGCTGTGCAACTAGAGCTTGAGGCGCAGAAGTCTTTTGCGTCAACATGTTTGGTGGTTCCGGGGTTCGTGCAAACGGGCATCATGCAAGTGGGCAGTAAGTACGGATTGCCGGAAAAACTCAACGGCTTGGCCAGTACACCTGAAGCCTGCGCGCAGGAGACCGTCGCCGGAGTGCTGAGAGGTGAAAGAGAGATTATCCCAACGCTCAGTGGGAAAGTCATGACGGGTTTGTATCGTTATTTGCCCTTCGGGCACTCACTGGCGGCGACGGTGTATCAGCGGTCGCGCAAGTTGAAGTAGGCACCTGAAATTTCTTCACGGGTTCCAAGTCTCACTATGTGCGAGGGGTATGATGGGTTATGAATGAGGGCGTATCGACCCCCCCACCCTGTGTTGTTCTCACGGAGATTTAAAATGAAAAAGACCATCATGCTTACGGCGGCTTTGTTAGTCTCGATGACTTCTGCGCAGGCCTGCGAGCTGCAAAAGCGCTTCCTCCTCGGACAGATCAGTAAACCAACCAGTGGCATCGCCCGCGAGCTCAAGGGGAAAGCCGTCGTCGCCGTGAAGCGGGTCGAGAGTTCCGCTCGCTGCGACTTCGCGGTCCAGACGGAATGGACGACGGACGACGGGGACCTCGCCGAGTGCTACACCAACGTGCGTGTCGCGCGCTCGGGTTCAAGCAAGCTCGTCATTAAGTTTCTGGGCACCGACCAGCGCACGACCTGCTTCCTATAGATCTTTGAGGGCCCGGAGCACACTGACTGCCTCCTGCCAGAAACGCTCATCCTGCACGTGCCACCAGGGAAACTCCACCAGCTGGAGTTTCTCGCTCGTAGGTTTGCTCTCACCATACTGTCGCACCACCGGAGCCGCCAGCTGCCATGCTGGCGCCGCTTCGTGGAGCATGTCCCGGGCGCTCGCGGGCCCGGCCCAGTAGTCGCGGGTTCCCTCAAAATCAATCAGTGGCCTTGGGGCAACGAGCGCCATCAAGTGGTGGGCATCGAAGGGGAGCTTCTCTGCAGAAGAGGACAGCGCTTTAAAACTTTTCGCAAAGAAGTGGTGGAGGCTCTCTTCCTCGCCCAGCAAAGGGTAAATGAAACTTCCATGGGTCATCAGTTTCGCAGACTCACGCAGAACCGCCCCTCGTAGGGAGGCCATTCCACCGAGTCCACTTTGATGAGGAAAGGCCGCGTCGATGGAAGTGTTGAGGGCCGCGGCCAGCAGCGCGGCTTTGCCACGGCGAGAGTGGCCCGTGGTGATGACGGTGGTGTAACCGAGCGCCTTCAAGTGATCAGTGGATTGCGAGAGGCCCCAGGCCCAGGCGGAGATGGCACCCCAGTCATGGGGATAGAGCGCTCTAATACCGAGATCTCGCTGTGTGGGGGAGTCTGCATCCATGTCGGCTTCGGCAAAAGTCGCGAGGCCCAGGCCCTGACGGAGTAACACATCTAGGCCATAGACGTTGCGATGGGAACCTCGTGTGACACCCTTGCAGCCGGTCTTGTGTTGGAACACCAGCGAGCCTTGGGGAATGAGGGGATGCGCGTGGAGCGTGTGATTGCCGCACTTGTTTAGACTCAAGAAGAGCGCAGGATGGGAAACATTCCTACGCAAAAACACACCGAGGCGAAGGCTCTTCTGCGGGGCCCTCGGAGAATACAGCACCCATTCAATGTAACGGGCATCGAGTTCCGGGAGCTCAACCACCAGCGCATCGGGCCGGCGCAAGAGGTGGTCCTGAGGCCACTTCCCATACATCGGCTCGACCATGTTTTTGACGATCGCGGTTCTGTCGACGCCACCGGCCTCCCGAGGAAGCTCGGGGTAGTCCGGGGTGCTGAAGAATAGAAGGTAGAGAAGCGTGACCAGCATGGAGCTGATCATACCAAAGGAAGTGCGATGCCTAAAGGTCAGGCATCACGGTTTATCGAGCCCAGCGATCTTTCTCAGCCCGCTGATGTACTTCTTAGCGTTCTTGACGGCCTTCTCCGTGTCGAGGGAGCCGTTGGTCTTGCGCGGGATCGGAATGTAGCCGCGTTTGACGAGATCCCTCGCGACCAATTCTTCGAGAGGATCCGTGATCCTGCTCAAGATGATGTCCTTGGGAACATCGGCCAGGCGACCGTAGGCGCGCACGAAATCTTCGTCCGCCTTAACGAGCACGTTGGAGGACACGATGCCCTCGAAGATGCGGTCATCGTCGTCGGTGAAGATCGTGAACGACTGCGACAGCATCAGTGATCTCTCCGCGGCGAGCGCCAGCTTGGTCGACTCGATCACCACGGGACAGGCGACGGCGCCGACGTGGGGTGCGCCGAAGGCAGAGTGAGCGCCGTAGCAAGAGCTGTAGGCGAGCTGGTTGATGAAGAAGTTTTTCACGCTAGTGGCCACACCGGCGATGGGCCGGAGACGAAGGATCTGTTCGGCCTGCGGGCAGAATCTGCGGTTGTCTCCTTGCCCGATGAAGTGGTCCATCGCGGGGAGCAACACCGACTCCATTTCGTAGTCGACCTGGTTCGTGAGAAGAATCCGTTGGATCTTCCGCATGTTGGAGAGCACTTGCTCAAACGCTTTTCGTGCCATCGCTCGCGAGTTTGCCGAGGAGAGAGTGGTGCTCGTGAACGGAAGTTTTTGCACGTTGAGGTAGGGGAGATGGGGGGCCTCAGAAACGATGCGGAAGTATTCGGTTGCGCTGGCCTGCTGGCGAAGGCGCAGCAGCGGCTGGACGAAATCCCTCTCGCAGAGCTGGGCCTTGACCATGAACGCGCGATCTGCATTCTTGAAAGACGAGTCGTTGTAAGTGGCGACACCCTTGTCGCAGTTCGTGAGTGTTGCACCGACGTATCTCACGAACTGGTCGCGCTCCTCGGCGAGCAGGACCTTGTCGATCACGGGGACGCGTTGGTAGCCCCCGATGATGCCAACATCGAGGCCGATCAGTTCGAGCACGGAATCGACGTTGATGCCTTCGAAGCTGAGGCTCGCGAGTCCCGCCTTGCCGCTGACGTGTTCGCCGATGAGCGACTCGATCCGCTGCTGCGGGCTCCGCTCGATCTCAATCATCCCGAGTTCGGTGGTCATGGAACTCGAAAGATTGAAGGAACTCGAGCCGTGGAAGTCACGGTCCTCGTAGGGCCGGGCACGGATGAGGGACCGCAGACTTTCGAGGTATTTCTTCGTGGTGTAGGCGTCGTAGTTTTTCCGGATGTCCTGGCACGGCTTGTTGTTGGCCATGCTCTCCGAGAAGCAGGCGGTTTTTTTCTCGTACTCGCGGATGTAGTTTTCGATCTCCGCGGCGTAGGTGCAGTTGAAGCTCGCTTTCAGATCCGAGGCCAGGAAATTGGAGATGGCGGAAGGCCTCAAGTTCGCGGCCTTGGCGCGGCAAAATTCGAGCAGGCCATTGCGGACTTCTTTGTCTTCCTGGCGAGACACTGCGGGACGGTCTTCGCTACATGACGAAAACTCGAATGCCAGTCCCGCCTGCGAAAGCGAGAGTCCAGCGGCAATGATGACCAGTGCACGGTTTAGCATAGGAGTTCCCTAGAAAAGGTGTTGCAAACTGTTGGGGCTAGAAGCCGCCCTCGAGTTCTTCGCAGATCACCTTCGCCCAGCCGTGCGACGTCTTCACAGAAGCCAAAACCTTACCAGTGAGGAAGTCGTCGGATTTGCGGAACTTGATTTTTGCTGAGCCGGCGCCCGTGGGGATCTTGCAGTTGGTTTCTTCACCGAAGCCCTGGGTTTCGTCGTAGGTCAGGCCGGTCTTGCCGCCGAGCACCTTCATCATTTCTTCGAACGATACATAGTAAGAGATGTTGGTGCCACGGACTAGGCCCGAGCACGTGTAGGCGCGAACCGGGTCGCAGCCAGCTGCACTTGCTTGTGAAAGAGAAGCAGCGAGGACGAGGACGGCGATGAGTGCTTTCATGGGGGGGCTCCTAGTGAAAGTTAAAATTATGCTGGAAGGCTACCACCACATCTCGCGGCCCTCGCGAGAAGTGAAGATTTTTCACGGTCGCTGCTTAAATCTTCACAATGTGAGCTAGGGGGGCGCTAGCAATTACTGCTAAGATGCGGTATTCACGCGCCATGAACGAAAAGCGCATCATCGACCTCGAAATCAAGTTCTCCCATCAGGATGATTTTATTCAGCAACTGAATAAGATCGTCACCGAGCAGCAGGCGCGGATTGAGTGCCTGGAGAAAGAGCTCATCGAGCTGAGAGGGGTTGTGGAAGCGGTCAAAGACATGGATAGCAAGCCGCCGCACTACTAAAAATGCAAAACCTTAAGCGATACCCCGTTAGAAAGAACGAGCTCCTGCAGGCCTGGGACAGCGCGGACGAGCTGATCCTCAAGCACATGAAAGCCCAGGATTTAACGGGTAAGCGCATCCTTATTATCAATGACCATTTCGGGGCGCTGAGCTGCGGACTGGAAGGTCAGGATTGCACGACCTACACGGATTCGTTCGTGAGCATGATGGGGATTCGTCAGAACAGTGCTCAGCGGGTTCAACCCCTCAACGATCTCAAGGCGCTGACAGGTCTGTATGACTTCGTACTGATCCAAATCCCGAAGAACATGTCCTACTTCGAAGACATTCTTTGTCGTCTCAGCCAGCACCTGCATGCGCAATCTCAACTCATCTGCGGCTCAATGGTGAAGCACTTGGCACCGACGAGCTTTGATCTGCTAAAAAAATACATGGGGGAGACGACGACAAGCTTAGCTGAGAAGAAAGCCCGCTTGGTGTTCGCGCGCTTCGAGAAAACCACCGCCACGTCTCCCTATCCACAATCCGTGAAGCTGGACGGCTTCGACCTTCCTTTCAGCAACAACTCGAACCTCTTCAGTCGCGACAAGCTCGATGTGGGCTCACGGTTTTTTCTGCAGCACATTCCGAAGGGAAGTTTCACCTCGATTCTCGATCTCGGGTGCGCCAATGGTGTGATTGGCATTAAGGCAAAAATGCTTAATCCCCAGGCGCAGATCATCTTCAGCGATGAATCGGCCATGGCGATCGAAAGTGCGCAGACAAACTACCAGCAGCACTTCAAAGACGAGGCCCGCTACATCTGGACCAACTGCTTCGAAGGGCAGCCGCGAGGAGCGGTGGATCTCGTGTTATGTAATCCACCTTTCCATCAAGGCACCACCATCGGTGACTTCATTGCCCAGCAGATGTTTCAAGACGCGTTCGAGACCTTGAAGGTCGGCGGCACCCTCCGCGTGATCGGTAATTCACACTTGGGCTATCAAGTGAAGCTCAAGAAACTTTTTGGAAATGCGACGATCGTCGACACCAATCAGAAGTTTTTAATCTGCGAGTCTCACAAACGCTGAGACTCCGGGAGTCTCCAGTCTTGACGGGAGTAGGGACGGGGCTTGGCTTCATCCAACGCCGTGATCCCGTCCGCATCCCGGCAGAACGGACGATCTTTGCCTTGCAACGCTAAAACCTTCGACCATTCTTGCGAGCGCAGCTCTGCGCTGATCGTACGGGATTGAATGATACCTTGGTAGGTTTTGAAACTCGCCCGCGGTTTTCTCTCGAAGGAGTTGCGGTCGACGGCCGTGAGCCCAAACTTCGGACAGTATCCATCCGACCATTCTAAGTTATCCGTCAAAGACCAGACGTAGTAGCCTTGCACGGGTACGCCTTCGCTGAGTGCTTGCGAGACCGCCAGCAAGTGCTCGACCAGATACGCCCCACGGATGTCATCATTCACATCGGCCACGCCATTCTCCGTGATGATCACGGGGATCTTCGGAAAGCGCTGATGAATGTCCCGCATCAGTCCGAGCAATCCGGCGACGTCAATCGCTCTCCCCGATTCCGAATACTCAACATCGAGCCCCAGGTCGATGCCTTGGCCCTTGATCCATTCGGCGCCGTAGTAGTTAAATCCGAAGAAATCCATTTTTCCCCGCGCTCTCTCGGGCATGCGCCAGTTCATCACACGATCGGCGAAGCCCGCTGCGATTTTGTCCAACCAGCTCACGGCCGTGTAGTGGGCCATGTTGTGCGCCAAACCGATTCTTATCTCCGGAAATTTTTGATGGGCCCAATCGTAGATCTCATTATGGGCATCGGTCATGTAATCCATCGCGACAACACCCGAGCCACGGATCGGACCGAGGGCAAAGAGCGCGAGCGGCGAGGACTTTTCTCCGGGCGGCCACATCCCGGTGACGTACGCATTCACAACATACACGTTCCCTTCGTTGAAGGTGACCCACCAGTCAACCTCCCTCGCGTATTCTTCAATCATGCGCTTGGAGAATTGCACGAAAGCTGCTTTGGTTTTTTCCTCGTGCCAGCCATTCTGCTCTTGCACCCAGGCGGGCACCGAGTGGTGCATGAGTGTCAGCATGACTTTCATTCCGCGCGCCTTCACGGCCTTGAGGATGGAGCGGTAATGTTCAATCGCCTTGCTATCGAAGGTGGTCGGGGTCGGCATGATGCGACCCCAGTCCACACCCATGCGAAAGGATTGCACGCCGAGGTCACGCGCGAGGTCGAGCTCCGCTTCTGGTTTCGTCCAGAACTCTAAACGGCGCTCCGGGTGGGCCGTCACTTTCCAGCCGCGCACGTTTCCCTGCTGGCCCCATTTCAGCCAGACATCATCGAGTTCGTCTTCCACTTGTCCAGGAGCATTGGCGACGCCGAAGACAAAATCTTTAGGGAACATCGTTTGGGCGTTGAGGAGTGTCGGAAGCAATAGCAGGAGAAGTGTTTTCATTGTTTATTGTAAGCTTTCACATGCACCTCGATCCGCTTTTGTAGTTCTTTGAACTGGGGATGCTCGGCGGTGATGAGATACACATCTTTGCCGGCAGAGGCTTTTTGAAAGCGCTCTTGAAACACGACCAGCTCATCATGGATCTTCTTCAGTTCTTTGACGTGCTGATTGTTGCCGTCGAGCTTGGCGCATTGAGTGTTAAGCTCAGCGATGAATTTTTTAAGGTCACCGCTAAACTGCGCGACATTCACCACCGGCAAAGCGTTGCTGGCAGCTTGGTAATCTTTGAAGCCCTTATTCACCACTTCGAGCTCAGACTTAGAGCGGTCTTCGAACTCACTGAGTTCTTTAAACGCCGGGTCTGTGGAGACGACTTTGCTTTTTTTACCGATGGTCTGGCGGATGTGTTCAATGGAGGCTTTGAGCTTCTGCGTGCTTGTTTGCACCTTGGTATATGCGACCTCGAGATCTTTTGATTTCGTCAGCGGCTGTTTCTTCGCGTAATCCGCTTCGATCTTCGCGAGGTCCTTATCCATCTCGCGCTGGAGTTTAGCCAACTGCCCAGTCAATTTCTTGGTGGGGTAGTAGCGCGTGATCGTGCAGGCCTGTAAAAGGCAAAGAATAGCAAGGAGGGCGAGGGAGTGCTTCATGCCAGACATTCTGGCATGGGCTCAAGGAAGAGACAATTATGGTTTGCGATAAATGACGAAAGGCTGGCTTCCCTTAAAATTTTGAGCACATGTAGGATTCGAATAGTGGGCCTGAGGTTATTTCGAGGAAGCCAACTCTCTGATGAGCGAGCAAGGACTTCGACATGATGACATCGACCTTGTGCTCAAGCGCTCCATCACCGAGTGAAGAGAACTGGCCTTGAAGTCGTACGGCATGAATATTTACATACGGAAGATGCTGCGCTTCTGCTTTGACGGAATCGACGTCGTTGATCACGATCTGAAGCGCGGGTTTGATCTCGACTTTTATGGGACTGAAGCTTCCACCGCTACAATAATAGATCGGTGCGGCGTGAGACGTGACTGAGCCTAGACAAACAAGTAAAGCCAAGATCGATTGTTTCATTTTACCTCCCGATGGTTTTCGTTACGCAGCGGTGTAACTCGGAGGGGAGGAGATGAATGCAAAGTGAAATTCTTACGTAGCAAGAAGCGAGGAACTAGGAAACGTCCTCGCTGATGGGTCTGAGTGCCTCGGCTTCAATCGGCCACTTCGCAGCGGACTCATAATCGAAAGCGATTTTGACTTCGAACTCCGGCAGCGTGATTTGCACGAGAACCGCTTTCCAGGTCACACCATCAACCGTCATGACTTTCTGGAGTTCCTTCGCCGTCGCCAGCAGCTCCGATTTATCAGGGCCACTCGGTGAGACGTTCCCTTCTAAATGGTAGATGAAGCCGTTTGTGTCAGGGATGTCATCAAGCCGAATGACCTGAGAGATCGACTCCCAGTCATCACTATCGAGGGCGTCGTCTGCCAGCATGATCTGGCCAATCTCGTCGACGAGCTCGTTGGCGGCTTCTTCGTTGAACTTGTGTGTCATAGGGCAGTTATTGAAGCATGCTTGCGCGCCATCTGTCGAATGGGGTTCCAGCAAACATTCTGCTTACAGATAAGTCTGCTGGAACCTTGCTACCTTCCCGTTTTACGAATGATGTTCAAGTCGGTCGAAGTTTTTCAAAAGGCGATGTAGGTCATGTTGGTCCTGCGCGCTGTCTACATTGGCACCAAGTGGTGGCATTGAGGATAAAAACGACCAGTGATATCGAGGGTTTGTGTCTGGGTGTCATGGCACGCTTGTTGCTTCTCTACAGAGAGGAGAACGCGCCATGAAATTGACCGTATTACTTTTGTTGTCACTCGTACTTGCTTCCTGCGGGGGCTCTTCGGGTAGCAAGTCCAAAAAGACGGTGGTCAACACTCCCCAGCTCACCATCGAAGCAGTGATCGCCGAACTTTCCTATCCGGCCTCGGGCCAGGTCCTGCACAATGGCGAACTCCTGGCCGATCTCTCAAATCCTCTGCCGGTCGTCAGCAGCTATGGCACCGTCACTCGCGGCCAAACCCTCAACGTCGTCACCATCAACGGCATCGATTTTTTGATCTACGGTGAGGACGGGGCGTTCGCCGTGGAGTGCGAACCCAACGTCGACTATCCGACACACGGCCCCGCGCATCCCGACTGCGAAGTGGCCCATGCGGAGAGCTTCGACACCATCATCATCTGCAACAGTTCAGATCCCAACACGCCGATCCTGCAAGCGCAGAACTGGCCCGGCTACCCATCGGCCATGACCGACGAAACTCTCGGCATGCAGTGCTGGATCGACGGCGTGAAGATGAAGTCGCAGCGGATCTTCACGTACTAACCTTAGCTCAACTTATCCATGACCCAATCGGTGAGACCCATCCTCGTGACCATGACTGCGAGTCTCTTTGGACCGACAAATTCAAAACCATCGACGATTTCTGGTTCTGGACCCTTAAAGGTATGCGTGAAGAAGAATTTTTTGTCCTGCGGGAAAGCATAAGCTTCTTGTTGCCAGGCAGAGTAGACCTTACTCGATGTTGAGCACTTGGCCTGAAAATGGGCCGTTTCGCCAGTAAGCGCATTCTTTAAAGTGGCTTCGATGGTTTTCTCAGTTTTGCCGAGACTCCTATCTCTGACCCAACCGCTCCTTGCGAAGATCAAATCAACCAAGTGTTCAAACTCATATTGTTCGAGTTTGGTGATAAGGTTCAAGACTTGGTCATCTAGATTTTGCAGCATGACCTGTGTGTTGATGACGTCTGGGTCAACTTCGCCGGAGATGCGTCTCTGTAAATAGTTTTCGCTAGGGACGTCAAACCTACAGATGGTTCCTCTGTAACCTCGCGTCTTAAGTACTCTTCCGCTGATACTTTCAAGATTGAGGTCTTTCCCCTTAAGGTCTTTGCAGCGCCATCCGGCTTTCGTACATTTGCGCAGTTTAACCTTCGCTCCGTTCTCTACAATTTCTGTAACCCCGGGCTTCGCGTTACACCACCACATCTTGCCTTTGTGAAACGTGATCCAGATTACAGATTCCGGCTCCGTATAAAAATACTTAAGCTCACTAATCCAAATCGATACCGTTGGCTTATAAGACTGGATCTTTGCGAGAGCGCTCTCAACCTTAGTCCATTTTCCCTGGTTGCAATCCTCGTGGGCTGCGTTCTGGAAGCTCAACTTGAGGACACCACTCTTGAGACAATCTTCTTCCCAGTTGCCCTTTTGACCAAGCTTGATAAAACGAAACTGATTCATATAAGTCCTCACGAAATAAGTGGAGTCTCATGATCAGCGGCGAAGAAAAAAAATGATACTTAAGATTTCTTATGGGAAAATAACGTATGAACGAATATCTGGATCAAAAGTATACAGGCAGAGAAAGCCTCCCTAAGTCCTTTAGAGATGTTTCCTTCGAAGGATGCACCTTCAGCGACTGCGATTTTAAAGAACTAGACCTGGCTCATTCTCGCTTCCTCGATTGCACTTTCAAGACGTGTGATTTGAGTAACGTTAATCTCGGCAATGCGCGCTTGAGAGATGTGACTTTTGAGAACTGTAAGCTCTTGGGTGTCGTGTGGACCAAGCTTGATGATCTCACGAACCCGACATTTAAATCTTCCATCCTTCACGATGCGGATTTTGCTCAAGCTGATTTGTCGGAATGTGATTTTAGCGAGAGCGACTTTTTGAATGCGCGCTTTGATGACACAACGTTACTGAAAGCAGATTTCCAAACCGCGTTCAACTACCTCATCGATCCTCTTCGCAACAAAGTCCGTGGTGCGAAGTTCTCGCTGCCTGAGGCGGTGGGTTTGTTGAAGGGGCTTGGGGTTGTGATTAATTCTAGCAGCTAGAGCAATTAGATAAGTACGATGTATGTCACAGACGTAGAAGTCTTACTCGTCTTTTGATCTACGATGAGCACCTTTAGGCAAAAATCCCGGAGGCGTAGGTTTAAATTTTTTGTTCGATAGCTGGCCATGATAGTTCATTTTTTGAAAGTCACGCAATTCACCAAACTCAACATTGCAGACAACGACATACTCGTTTTCTCCTCCTTTAATTTTAATAACATCTTTTTTTTCTGATCTAACTGGCAGTGTCACTCGGGAGTCACCGTAAAAGGCGTTGTTGCATTGAGCTGCAACGCAATGAATGTCCCGCACGGAGGATTCAATAAGATTTGAGAAATATTCAACATCCGAGTTAAACTCAATTGCTACGAGGAGATCTATCTTTGATCTAAATTTTGCTCTGTCAGCAATGTTAGCCAGTTCGAAACAATTGAAAACGGTATAGCTAATCCCCCTCCATCTAAATAGATGGTAGGAACCGTCTCCCTCATAACAAGTTAGAGGGTTTCCCGATTTTCCATATCGTGATTCAAAGTAGCAGATTTCTTTTGGTGCAAAATGATTCTTGGGCCTCAGAATACAAATGGAGCTATCAAAGTAACCTTTTCGATATGGAAGAAGTGTACAGCTGATATTGAATACATCGTCGTTATGTATATAGTGCTTTAGACCAAAAACAACTCCCATTTGTGACCTCGTACTCTCACGTAACAGAATAGGAAGGAGCTCAAGACAAACTGAATTTTCAGGCAAGATTAGTAATTCACATTTTTCTTTAATCGCTTCGTTGAAAATTTTCGAGATACGGCGAAAGTTATCATTTACGTCATAGATCCCAGACGAAACATAGTCTTGGATGCTCTTTTCATTTATCTGAATGCTACTCAAACCGATATTAATTCGTGGTGTATTGCTTTTGTCCTCATTGGGTGTTTGGACTTTCGTATAGTCTCTAAATTTTTTAATTTTTGTATCAGGAAAATATTTTAAACCGTTTAATTTGAGAAACACTTCGGAGGCTCGTACTTCCAAGTCTTGAAGATTTTCAGTCGCATGGTTTTTCTTAAGGATAGAGATCAGTTGAACCAATGCAAGTATTTCACTGAATGATGTGTAGTGAAATATTTCTTCACTGTTAACATCCTTAAAGTTGAATAAATCAATTATTTTAGTGAATGATTTAAATGATGTCAGGTCAATGTCTGGGTTTTTGGTGATTGCTCTGTGTGAGCAAGCGAGAGGCAAAATAGTGTAATGCCTCTTGCAGAAGCCATGCTTTCGAATTGAGTGTGATTTGTGAAGAAAACTTTTGAAAGTAGGTGAGGGGGAATTGGAAAAAAGTGAAGGATTCAAAGAAGCTGCGTGAGCACAAACATCTAGCAGCGACTCCATTAAGTTTCTACGGACATTGCCGACTGTCAGGCTTTGCTTGAGTGAGTACAGTGCATCTAGTTTGTCTATTGAAGGTGAGAAGCCAATATGATCGATGTGCTCAGAAATTTTTGAATGCAGCTTCTTAAACGATTGAGCATCCTTTGAGACTATGAGTAGGGTGAAGGCCCTGTCCCAAAAAGAAATATTGTCCATAAGCTGCTTGCCGGTAAAGAATTCGAGTATCTCATTTGAGTATTTTTTCTTTTCATCATCGTTAAAAATAGAAGAGAGTATAGATTTCTCAAAGTAGAGAGCGAGAGCATTTCGATTAGGGATGAGCTCTTGAAGGTTCTTCACACTCCCGTCAGGGTTAGTGATCTCACGATAGCTTTCTTGGACTAAGCTTTTTCGATTAAGGCTTTCTTCAGGCATAAGTCGCCATTCAGAGCTAAGTTCGTTGAGCTCCTGTATGAACTTTTCTATTAGGGCAATTGGTTCGTTTTTCTTGAAGTAGAAGTAACGAATCTTCTCGTTGTTCAGAGTAAGAGTAGATTTTTTTATAGTGGAGTCAGGTTCAATGATGATTCTATCGATCTTCTTTTTACGGTTCGTTTTTTGGACAGGAATGAAGTCTTCAATTGAAAATGTTATATCTTTTTCATTTTCAATTTTTGGGTTTGTGACAACGATTATTATGTCATCAACATATCTACCATATGAAGAAGCGCGGCTAATCTTTTTCACTTTTCTATCAAACTGACTTAGTGACCAATTTGCTAGCAAGCCCGATGACGGCAAGCCTATGGGGAGACAATTATTATTAACTTGAATTAGCTGTCGGTATTGCTCGTGAGTTTTTTCAAGTAGATAAATAAGCCGTGCTTCGGGTGTCTTTTTTGACAGAATTCCTGTCTTCTTGGTTACCTCTGT
>JAIXOY010000231.1 GCA_027486525.1 Pseudomonadota bacterium | reverse complement strand
CTGCAGCCAGTGTATCGCTCGTCCTAACTTAGATCACGGTGTTTTCAACTTACCAACCAAGTCACCTATCCGGACAAGTACGACTTCTTTCCCATCGGCTCCCGTTTTCAAGGCGATATGACCTTCCGGAACCTCCATCACAGTCTCACTCGCAATACTTCGCCCCAAAGACGTGTTGCGAGTTTGGGCAATCACTTCCCCTGGAAGGGCCAGCACTTGACCAATTGTACCGCGACCGAACAGAAGCAAGTCGCCCTCATTCACTGCATGAGCACAGCTCACGCAATTGAAGCGGTTATCAATGACAATGGTTTTGCCGGGAACTAACTTGAAGGCCTTGGCTTCGAGACGCAATTTGGTGAGTGAGAACAGATTCAAATCACCTTTCACCACCGCACTCAAGAGCAGGGCACATGTGACAACTTGAAACCATTTTGCTCGCTGGATCACGCGGTCTTCGTAAACCAAATCGCGAAGCTTCGTGCCTTCTTCCATCTGCTTCTTAACCATTTTATCGAAGACAAATTTCTTCAACACAACGGACCAACCGAAAGCACAAACAATCGTCACCAAAAGTGAGTACATGCCTAAGCGGAAGAAATAGAGCGACTTTGAGTTGATAACGACATCCTCGGCTTGGACCTGGTAGCCAATCACAAGGGCTAACGCTGGGAGAACGACCCAATTCAAAACATCAAGGAGACGATGGCGAAAGAACCATTCCTTGCGCTTTTCATGATGGTCATACTGAACGAGCTTGAGACGAAAATCTTCGAAACCATCTTTGCCGCCAACCAGTTCTGGGCGAGCCCGCATGAGACCCTCCCATAAATAATCCGAACGCTCGAGAGCGGCGCTAAACCACCAGCTATGACCGTCCTTCATTCTTAGACGAATCATTGAATGAAAAGGAAGTTCAATCGCCATGATGTCGTTGAAAGCGATTTCCCAAGAAAACTCTTTCGTCGATACTCGAATATGATCTGAGTACACTTGCACGGTCTGAGTGAGCTTGGGATGAAGCCACCAAAGATAAAGAGCTGGTACAAAGAAAAGCATGGAAGCAAAACTCAACATCTCTTCGCGACCTTCGCCCTGCCAGGTCCAACCGTTTTTCATGAGGAGGAGTGTGAAGCCTCCCGCACAGAGTAGCCAGGCCACAGCGCACGCCATGGCATACCACTTGTAATAGAAACGATATGGAAGAGTTCGTGGGGCGCGTGTGTTGATTTCCAACCCAATTCTCCTGAGGCAGTTTCCAGGCTTATCGGAGTATTGGCAGAGAACTTGATGCAAATGGTAGGGATTACGTCTTTTTCGACAGTTGGCTTCTAGCTAGCCAGCTTATGCCTGCTGCAATCATTAGAAGAGCGACCCACTGAGAAGTGCTTTGTCCTCCCCAACCACCCCGTAGTTCATCACCACGGAAGCACTCTACGGACCAGCGAAGAACTCCATAGCCAAGCAAGTACCAGGGAAGCAAAAGAGGATGAGCTTCACGTTTTCTCAGAACAAAGGCCAGCAGGGCAAGCCCGCCAGCTTCGTAGAGTTGGGTGGGGTGACGATGAACCCCGTGCGTCTCAACGGCCCACGGCAGATGACTTTCGATTCCATAACAGCAGCCAGCCAAAAAACAACCAACGCGACCAATCGCGTGCGACCACAATAGTGGCACGAGGAGAAAATTCATTTTTGCGCCATGAAAGTGCGGCAGCACGAGGCCTAGCAGAAAAGTGTAAAGGCCCCCACCAATTAGACCGCCCAGGAAAACAAAACCGCCCCCTAACCAAAAATTTGTGGCGCGAATAAGATCGCCTGTGGCCCAGCGATCTTGAGTGAAAATAAAAAGTGCTTTGGCGCCAATCCACGAAGCGAGAAAAAGGCCCAGCATCCAGCAAGAGAATTGCGCTCGTGACAGACTTGCTGGAAGACGTGACTCAGCAAATCGATAACCAATGCCCCAAGAAAGACCAATGAATAACGGATAAGCGTAAATTGTGGTTCCTTGCCAATCAAGCAAGACAGGCCACATTACGATTGATGCTCTTGAGACGATTTATTCTTGAGACGGGCCTGCCAAATCATGTCACCAATCAATATGCCTGCCGCAATCGAAATACAACTGTCGGCGATGTTGAAGACGTAGAAGTGATAGCTGCGAAAGTAGAAGTGGAACATGTCTACGACGTAGCCCAAATAGAAACGATCAATGAGATTTCCGATGGCTCCGGCCAGGATGAGGGCGTAGGCCAAGGACATATGAAACGTTCCTTTGATGCTTTTGAAAAGCATGAAGAGAACCCAAAAAGAGAAAAAAGTTGGAACCGCAAGAAACATAATCGCGCGTAAAACAGGTTCGGCTTTACCACCCATTCCAAACGCAGCACCGGTATTTTTAACGTACGTAAGATTGAAGAAGCCATCAATCACTGTAATTGACTGCCCCTCCATCTGAAACTGCGTTTGCGTCCAACCTTTTACGAGCTGATCAATGATGATCAGAAAGCACATCAGGACGAGAAGTTTCCAAAAACGTGCCATCTAGTAGTAGTCCTTCGGATTGATCACGTACTTTTCGATCTTTCGCAGAAGAGTTTTTTTAGGAATGTTGGCGTTCAATGCCGTTTGATTGATACGGCCCTTATTCAACTTCAATGCTTGCACGATAAACTCGCGCTCAAAACTATCTTTCGCGATGGCGAAATCTAATTTACCGCCGTCTCCATGACGAACACCGAATGAGAACTGAACCTCGCCAGCGTTATAAGCCGCCGCGCCTGCACCCGTTGCAGGAGAAGGTGAATCAAGCACAGAGTCTTTGATGGACTGAAGATCGATAAGTGTTTCTTCCGAGCCACTTTCTTTTTCTTCTTTTGCCGTTCCACCCTTGAAGACCTGCGATGGTAACGCTGAGACATCAATCATGTCTCCCGACTCCATGATGAAGCAGTGCTCGATCACGTTACGAAGTTCACGGATGTTTCCAGGGAAACCGTAGTTTGTGAGAACCTCTACCGCTTCAGGGGTTAGACCCTTGATCTGGAGGCCGTGAAGATTATTGAAATAGCTGATGTAGTGATTCAACAAGTGAGGAATATCACTCTTACGCTCACGAAGTGGCGGCAAGTAAACTGGCAAAACATTCAAGCGGTAAAACAAGTCTTCCCGGAAGTCCCCTGTCTTAATCATCTCTTCAAACGGTTTGTGAGACGCTGCGATGATACGAACATCGACTTTGATTTCGCGGTTAGAGCCCACCGGCGTGAAACACTTCTCTTGCAACACGCGCAAGAGCTTCACTTGCATCGCTGGAGAAATGTCGCCGATTTCATCGAGGAACAACGTCCCGCTATCTGCGTATTGAAATTTACCGATTTTACGTTCGTTAGCACCCGTAAAGGCACCCTTCTCGTGACCGAATAATTCCGATTCGATGAGGTTTTCTGGAACGGCACCACAGTTCAACGTCACGAACTTTTCGTCTTTACGTGGACCGTTGTAGTGAATGGCTTTGGCAACGAGCTCTTTACCGGTACCCGACTCACCACGAATCAAAACGGGCGTGTTGACCTTAGCAAGCTTGCTAATGACATCGAACACTTTCTTCATGGAGTTCGATTCACCGACGAACTTGTCATTCGAGGCGCTGGCTTCCCCTATTGAAAGCAATGGGGCAGAAAAAGCTGTCGTTTCAACGAGTGAGCGAGCTTTGAGTGCGCGCTTAATCAAGGCAACAAGATTTTCGCCACTGATTGGTTTCTCGAGATAGTTATAAGCGCCTTCTTTAACTGCCTTCACTGCATCAGTGACGTTTGAGTACGCAGTAAGAATCAAAACGATCATGGAAGGATCGTGCTTCTTAATTTCGGTGAGAGCTTGGATGCCATCCATTTCTGGCATGTTCACATCCATCACCACGAGGTCATACTTCTCACGGTACACCTTACCGACGGCCTCTTTACCGTTGTCAGCAACGTCGACGACGAAGTGATGGAACTCCAGTGCTTGGCGCACTGACTGTTGAAGGACTTTGTCGTCATCAACTACGAGAACCTTATGCATGACCGTGCTCCTATTCATTTTTGAGCTTTACCGTGAAGGTAGTGCCCACACCTAATTCAGAGGCGGCCGTGATCGTACCGCTATGAAGTTCGATAAAGTATTTTACCAGATAAAGCCCCAGCCCAGAACCTTTGATGGCGTGAGTTGAGTCATTTTTGACCCGATAAAATTTGTCAAATATGTTGGTGAGATCGTCTGGCTTGATACCTACCCCATTATCCGCGATCGCAATGTAGACCCACTGAGGATCATCCCAGGTTTTAATGCTAATCGTCTTTCCGCGACCCGCATACTTTAAGGCGTTCTCAACAAGGTTAGACACCACGCGGTTCATCAAAACGGAATCCACCTGAATGGGATAGAGCGGCGCAAGCTCCATGGTAAGTTCCATCTGATTGGCTTCAGCTTCAAAGCGCAATTTCTCAACGATGCCCTCGATGACCTTGTTGATGTCTTTGCTTTCTTTTTTTAGCGTAAGATTTTGGCTCTCAATTTTCGTGAGATCCAAGATAGAGGTGATGAAACTATTGAGCTCTTTAGTGGCCTGAACCACGTTATCCAGAAGCTGCCGTTGCTGAGGAACGTTGTCGTACTGCAATCGGAGGATATCGGCGATACCGGCAATCTTAGCGACGGGTGTCTTCAAATCATGGCTCATCAAAGAAATAAAGTTTTGCTTCAAGTTATCAACTTGCTTAAGAAGCTTGGCTTCTTCTTGAATCGCATAACGAGTTTGGTATTCCTCAATCGCACGGAAGGGAACCCAGATGTAGTACACGACGAAAATCCCCAAGATCATGTGCGAGAGCTTAAACCACCACCCCGGACCCACAAAGCAAACATAACCAAAAGCGAATGTCCCCAACATCAATGTAATGGTGATCAACAGACCCTTCGTCGGTTGGACGCGAGAGATGAAGAACGAGAGGACGACGGCGATAAGAACCGACAGCACCTGGGTGAGAACATCCGGAACTGGCGACAGAGTTCGTCCCTTGGCTAACGCTTGGATGATGTTGGCATGGATGCTTAGCTTGGGACCTTTCGCTTCTTCTTTGTTGAATGGGGTGAGGGCAAAATCGTCGGGATTGGAAATGTACTGCGTACCCACGAGCACGAGCTTGTTTTTAAAAAACCCCTCAGGGTAATTTCCCGTCACTACGCGATGGTATGGAATCGTGGTGTAGCTTTCGGTATCACCAGGGGACTGTGCGTATTTAAAAAGTGCAAACGTCGCATCGGCCTCAGCATTGTAGGCAGCACCGGGAAAGGAGTTTGCGTCGAGTTTCTCTTCGCCTTTTGACTCGCGCCACTTGTTCGCTATCCACAGATGGAATGAGTCTTCGCCCGAAATATTGAGGGAGGCTCGGCGAATCACAGAGTCGCGGGCAAACACTTGGTTGTCTTGATAGAGAAACGCCGTCGAATATCCCAGCGGACGTAAGTCCTCTACGGGTAGAACTTCGCCGAACATCATTTCAAACTTAGTGCCAAAGCGAAAAAAGCCTTTCTTGCTCTTTTGGTAATCCAATACTTCTTGGCGAAGTTCACTCATGTAGCGCTGCTCGACTAAAGAGTCCGGTTCACTCTCAAGCGGAACGAGGTAGCCTACGCCCGTCGGGCCATCGGCGAGCACTTTTTGCAAGAAACGGTGATGACTGGCATAAGTGTAGGGATACGTTTCCCCCAGGAACTGATCGCTCTCCTCGTCCATGACAACCATGACGAGCTCAGCCTTCTCACGTTGAAAATAATCAAATCGCACCCACAGATCATAGAAAATCGCATCGAGTGAAAAAAACGAGTACTGAATTAAAATCAGAATGAAGACGACCGTGAAGAAGAGCGGGTAGAGACTCGAGTACTCGAGTTGGCGGATTTTTTTAAGCATGAGCTTCTCCCATCTTCAACTCATGAAGTAGGTCCAGTGGATGTGAAGCTCCCTCGATGGCCAATATCATTTGCTGGGCCGGCGTATGGTTGGCGGCACAGAACCTAAAATGCATTAAGCGCGAGGTGGAGTTTTCGAGACGCGGTTGCTCAAAGCGGGCGTTTAACTCCATCAAACGAGCATTTTCCCACGGGAACATGCTCAGCTTCTTAAGAAAGATTTTCCAAACGACCGTTGGGTGAACTACCCGAAAGATGAGACTCGCCAAGGGAGCCACAAGGAACTGCAAAGCCCAGCTAAGCGCACGAGTGGAGTGCCGGCCCAGACTTAAAAGCTTCAATGCCGGTGCCCAGATCAATGCCAACAGGAGCAAAGAGATGGTATAGCGACGAACCACTCCCTCATGGGCCTGGAGCGAGAGGGCAAAGAAAAGTGCCTCGAGCTCTGTTTCCTGGGCGTGTTCGAGGATTTTTCTTTCAACCAAGAAGGTCATTCTATTTTGTGCCGCGAGAGCATAAGCGCGATGAAAAAAACCGCTATAGCTGTAGATGCGTGGGGCTGGGATCTTAAATTTGTAGGCTTGAGCACGGGCCACGCGATAAGCCGCCGGATGATCCGTCTCAATCGTTTCACGAGCTTGGAAATAGTGGAGCAGGAATTTATCGGGATAGAAATTCAACAGCACCCAAATGAAGGCTGTGATTGAACCTAAAAAAAATGCCAGCCCAATTGGTAAAAACGCCCAAAAGATGGCACCAGCGACAATAAAAAAAGTTAATAGAATGAGCCGGGCGAGCATGAAGAATTGTCCTGTTTTAGACTGCTTAACCCAGTTTACCCGGGGTCTCCGTAGGGTGCATTTACTTTCTTACACGAGGGGGGCTTTCCCATGGACTTAAATTTGGACCCGAGTTATAAGTCCCCCCACTTGAACCCTGGAGATTACCTGAAGAAAAAACAGGTAAATCATTGCAGCGCAACATGGAACCTAAAGACGAGGATATGCGCGAAGCCCAAGAAGCTTTGTGTGAGTGGGAGAAGTCCCCCTTGGCCGAGGAGACCTTGATTTGTGAGTGTTACTGCGTAAGTGTGCTGGATATAAAGCAAACTTGTTCAGAAACACGCTCAGTAGATGTGGAGTTATTGGGACAGAAGTTCGGGATGGGCACTGGCTGCGGTCAGTGTGTGAATGACTTTGCGAATTGGAAGAATTTAGTTTTTTGATATTTTGTACCAGGAGTAAGCCATGGCGTTCGATCGTCTTTTGTTTGGAACCGCAGGAGTGCCTAACAGCACTGCGAAGAAGAACAATCCCGTTGAAGGTGTTAAGCGTATTCACGAACTAAGTTTGGACTGCATGCAGCTCGAATTTGCTCATGGTGTGCGTATGAAAGAAGAAGTTTCTTCTGCTCTCCGTAAGGTTTCTTACGAATTGGGAGTACCTCTTACTTCTCATGGTCCGTACTACATTAACTTGAACGCTCGCGAGCAAGACAAAATTGACTCATCAGTAGAGCGCATCATCCAAACTGCGAAGATCTCGGATCTTTGCGGGGCGGAGAGCATGACATTCCACGCCGCTTTCTACATGAAAGACTCGCCGTATGATGTGTTTGATTTGGTTGAGAAAAGCTTGAACGTGATCGAAGAGCGCTTGTCACGTCTTGATATCGAAATTGAATTGCGCCCAGAACTCACGGGTAAAACCAGTCAGTTCGGTTCTTTGGAAGAGTTGATTTCTCTTTCTAAGAGCGTCGGTAGCTGCAAGCCTTGCATGGACTTCTCTCACTTGTTCGCTCGAACAGGTGACGTAAACACCTATGATGGCTTCTGCCGGGTTCTTGAGACGTTGAAGTCAGAACTAGGTCCCAATACGTTGAAAGAGATGCACATCCACATATCGGGCATCTCAAGTAACTCGAAGGGTGACTTGAAGCACTTGAACCTAGAGAAATCGAAGTTCAACTGGAAAGACTTGATGAAAGCTTTAAAAGATATGGACGCTCGTGGATATGTCGTTTGCAACAGTCCTAACTTGGAAGTTGATGCGCAGATGCTGAAGCAGTACTACACAGCCCTCTAAACTGAAAAGCCCCTCCTCAGAGGGGCTTTTTTTATGCTGCTTTCGAAAACGATTCTTCGCTTCGAAACAACTCTCTAAGTTTCATTACATCCACCACTTCTTCTTTTGCATTCCAAAAAACCAACCATGGTTTATTGTCTTCTGACTGCATCACAAACATGTGGGAAAATTCCGCCCCAAGAAGCTCGCCACACACTTGTAGAAGGGCATGCTCATCTGTGATGGCCCCATCACTTCTTGACCAGCCAACAACCGGGTCATGGCCTGCAGGCAAATCAATCAATGTTCCATGAAAAGAAAAATGGGCCAGACCTGGGGTCATCCATGAACCTTCAAAAGAAATGACGGGAAGCTTGGAGAGACCGCGGCGTAGACGGAAATCTTGATCAGGGTGGGTGCTGCGTGAGCGCACGACAGTGTCTTCATTCTCAAAGGTTTCGGCCATCATTCGAGTGATAAAAGTATCGTGAGTCATCTCATCCTCCGAAGCACTTTTCGGAGGATGAGGTAGAGAAATTAAGGCGTTACTTCAATAGTTTCTGAAGTCTCGTGGTAGGTCTTGATGTTGCTTACATCTGCGATCAGCCATTTACCTTCGACCCAGATGATCTCAGCTATTTTTTTGACCTCAGAGACCCACCCCTTCTTGGCTTCGTCCTGTTCATGGTACCCGAGTGAATAGGTCACGTAACAGCGTTTTTCTTGGCAGGACTTGGAGATAATTTTAAACGTGTCGCGCTTGTACTTACGCAAATCAGAAAAAAGCTTGAACTCATCCTCTGACATTGACTCAACTGATACGCGCATCTTGCCAGTTGTGCGTGCAACGACGAAGTCACGTTCTACAATTTTTTCTAAGCGGGCCAACGTGAAATCACGTAGAGCACCTTCGGGTGAGTCACCGCGATCAAAACAGCTCACAAGAAGAAACATCAGAAAAAAATACTTCATGCGATTACCTCAAAAGATACGGAGACCAGCCCAGATCGTTGAAATGCTCGATAAGTGAACTCCATGAGCGTTTTTCCGAAATCGAGTCTTTATCCCATTCTAACCCGATTCCCATTCCGTCCATAGTTACAGTTACAACGGAGCCTTTTGCCCCAAACTTTTCACCCTGGATGACGAGCTCCAGGGAGGCTGTTTTTGCTGAATCGCCCCAGGCATTTTCGAGATATACGAAAGCACCCTCTGCGTCCCAGTTCGTTAGGTATCCCTGCAAAACGCTCTCACCAACGATGAGAGTGAGCGGTATTCTGTGGGCCATAGGGGCATGCAAAATATCCATTCTAAAATTCGGTGAAAAAACTGCTCGGCTGAAGGTCCAGGTCAGAAGTTGATAGAAGGCGTAGGCAATGCAGACATAGATAAAAAGCACGATCATCAGAACTTTGTTGAAGTTCAAGAAGAGCCCCTCCAGGCTACGAAAAACGACTAGCACACAGAAAAAAACGAAACCGATCCGTGCACTCAGCTGATGACGATAGACCAGCCACCATGCAGGAAGAGAGCCTACGAGGATTGGCCACTCGTCGATCAATGTTTTTTTTAGAAAAACCACATTCAGGAAAGGCAGGCTAGACTGCAGTGAGCGCTGAAGAATCAGAAATAGTAACGACAGCACTATGAATAGTAGTGTGTTTCGCGCGGTGGGATGAAAGGTCCAGACTTTCAAATTTTGCATGAGCCCCTTATTCTATATGAAGAATGAAGACTTTAGAAATCGCCTCAATATGCGTATCTTGCGACAATTGTAGATTAGCTTGTCCAGAAAGGGCCATTGTTACCAATGGCAAAGAGTACTATATCGAAAGTTGGAGCTGCACACTTTGTGGGCTCTGCATCGAAGTATGTCCCATCGACTGCATCAAAGAAATCACAACGCCTCAGTCCAAATACTGAATCTCTGACTCAAAAATCAAACTCGCACGGGTCCCTGTGCCGCAGGGCTCACCAGCAAGAATCACACCGGCGGGATGAGTCGAGACGGGTACGCCATTTCCAAGATGTATGAGGCCAGGGACATCACAACCATAAGACCCTATATCATGATTGATCTTACTCACGAGCAAGGCACGTTCCGCTTGTAAGAACGAGACAAAGTTGTCCTGCTCACCATTTCGAATCACATCTAAAATTCCAGTCATCGATTTGAAGTAGCGATCCGCGGTTCCAAAATCCCAGTAATGACCTTTCTTAAGCTGAGCAGTCATGACTTTTTTCTCTGGTTGAGCGACGCTACTAAAGAAAGCAGAAACTCCACGCGAAGGTTCAAGACGATCTAGTCGAATGACGGAATTCCCTGAATAGGTATTCATTGTAACATTGCGCTCCAGCTGAGCATTGGGAACAACACCTAAAAAACGCCCACTAGAGTCCGTCTTCACTTGATTATAGCCCTGGGAACTATTCACCGCTAACGTTAGTAACAATGCGTCCCAGTCTCCCGCGCCGGCTTTCCAGTTCGCTAACTCCTCAGAGTTGAACCACAGAAACTGGTCTGAATTGAGGACAAGCAGCTCTCCTTGATAGTTCACCTCCGCCCGAGAAGCAAGATTATGAATTCCACCGCCAATGTCTAGAATTTCAGGTTTTTCGAAAAGCCAACGAACATCTTTAAATGTCGGATTTTTTTCTGTGCGCTTGCGAATCTCATCGGCCTGGTGATGGAGATTTATAAACACCTCTTCATACCCAAGCTTGCGGGCAAAACGGACCTGCAACTCAAGAAGACTCATTTCAAAAACTGGCCACATCACTTTCGGTAGACGTTTGCCAATGGATCCCATGCGAGTACCGAAGCCTGCCGCCAAGACAAGGCAGCGTCTCTCAGCTGGCATAATAAATTCCAAACAAAAGTTGGCGAAGTTTTTGGTAGCGCGGTCGCGCCATGAGCGTACAACGAATTTTTTCCATCGCGTATCCGATGTATTTCAGGTAGCGAGCATCTTGGCGGGTGGCATAGATGTAGGAAAAACTACCCACGGCTTTGAACACACGCTGGAGGAGCATGTCATCGTAGTACTCACAGAACGTATTCCAGTCACCCTGGCCATGAGCGCCGGCCGGAAGTCTTTCAAAATAGAGGCGCTTTAGTTCAGCATGGTTTTCTGGTGAGATCTGGTAATAGCAGTCCTCAAGCAGAGACACCAAGTCGTACTGCGGAATACCCCATCGAGCGTCTTGAAAATCGATAAAGATGAGTTCCTCACCCTTAACCATGATGTTACGTGAGTGGAAATCTCGATGCGTAAGCACCATCGGCTGATTGGCAAGGCGCTGGCAGATCGTATCAAATTCAGTGCGAACAGCAGCGACACCGACTTCGTCGGTGTATTTTAGAAAATGCCCAAAGAAGAATTTAAATGTGAAGTCGATCTCTTGCATGTATTTTTCATGGTCAAACGAAAGAGTAAACAGACCGCTCGCTTCTATTGTTGGGCGAGGAAGACGGTGCAGCGTGAGAAGTTGCTCTACGACTTTTTTATAAAGACGCATTTCTTCATTTGGATCATCAATGCGAGCCAAGTGTGTCAGGAATGTCACGTCACCCAAATCTTCTTCCAAAATATACCCGCGGGAAAGCTGAGCATCCAATACATCTGGAACACGGACTCCGGCCCGCTTCAGAAACTCCTGCTTGCTAACAAAGGCATGCGGAATTGTCATATCTGTTTGCGGGTTATCGAGGCAAACCACATACGACGTCTTTTCCGTAAAGAGGCGATAATAGCGTCGAGTAGAAGCATCGCCAGCGAGCTTGTCGACGAGATCGAGCTTTTCTTTGCTGGCGTAGCCTTTCTCCTGAGACTGACCGAACAGTTCTTCGATGAAAAAACGCTCCGCTTGTTCTGGCTTCATACGCTCTTGTCCTTCACGAAAAATAGAAATTGATAAAACTCTTTTGAGGATTCACGTCTGGCAAAAGCACGCTCGTCTTCAGTCTTCGACCTTCTTATCATGAAAGCTTTAAACATGGCTTCTTCTCTCGAGATACTATTCGCATCACCGATCAGAGGAATAAAGTCAGCGGTGTTTCGGTTCATGGTTTGAAGCCAGGAGAGATAGTACTCGCCATCAAACCCTGCACGGCGAACGGAGTGGTAGGCCCACTTATGAATTTCTACTTTCTCATCCACATCGATTCGATTTAGGCCCAGCACTCGCTCGATCGGAAG
Source organism: Pseudomonadota bacterium (assembly GCA_027486525.1). Taxonomy (GTDB): domain Bacteria; phylum Bdellovibrionota; class Bacteriovoracia; order Bacteriovoracales; family Bacteriovoracaceae; genus UBA6144. The sequence continues at coordinate 14,301 of JAIXOY010000231.1, read as the reverse complement.
GTACCCTACCGGAACAATGAGAAAACGGTTGTAGAGTTGTTTCTCACTTCGAACAAGTTCGTAGCTAAGAATCGAAGCCAGAACTGCTTCGTGTTTGACGTATTTGTTTAACAGTGCCGTCGATAAAAATACCACGCGCCCCGGGAGTGAAAAGTGAAAGGGAACTGCATGCTTTACGACATGTAGCTTCGGGCGAATCCCTTCCGAAAAGAAAAGTTCGTTATTTTCAAGAATCGTAAGCGCTAGGTTCTCGAGATATTCCTTGGCCTTGCCCAAGAGCTTTATTTCTTCAGTTGAGGTCGAATCAAGATATGTTTCCTCAAACGAAGCAAGATGGTGGGTATAGTCAAGACTGTCGTGTGCCCGCCACCCCTTAAGGAGATTCGCTTCTTCGCTCTTGCCGAAATACGGAAGGTTGACCTGCGCGCAAGACACAAGGGAGAAGGCGATGATGAGCAAGGTGGTTTTCATTTGAAAGCGGGGACCTTTCGGTCCCCGTACAAGACTAGAGTTCTAGGTTGGTTGAACTCGCCGCTACTTTGCCGATTTCCGGCCAGTAGATGGTAAATCCAGCGAAAATGCGATTCGGATCTTTAATCAGCGGACGATTATTTTCCCAGATGTTTTTCCATTTTTTAGCACTACCGTAAACACTCCCAGAAATTCCACCCAGCGTGTCACCGGTGCGAATCAAGTAAGGATTACCTTGTGGGCTCCACTCAAACGTCTGAGATGGAAGAGCGTAAGTGATTTTCGTTCCAGCGAAAACTAAACCATTCTTCAGTTTGCCCGCGTTACGCCGAGAGAGATCGCGCCACTGATCATAATCACCGTAAAGCTTGAAGGCGATCATCATCAACGTTTCATTCTTCTGAACCGTATAGACGCCTTCGCCGTCACCAAGAGTCACTGCACTCGGAGTGGTCGTGACCGCAGGAGATGTGTCTTCTAGTGTGGGTGCTGCATCTTCCAGCGGCATTTCAGTGGCGGTCGTATCACTGGCCAATGAGTCCGCAGGAACTTCTGCCAACGGATCTGTCTCTGCGAATTCGCTAGCGTCAGCATCCGAGAGTTCAATCTGGGGAGTATCTTGTGACACACTCTTGGCAGACTTCGTGCGTGAGCATGCAGTCATAGTCAGGGCCAACAAAAGCGTCCATGCTAGGGTCTTCATCACCACTCCTTGATGATAGTCGTACATATAATCTTTCTTGATTATAACGCCTTAGCAAAAAAAGGGCGAAAAATGTTTGGCACCGCTTAGAAGGTGAAAAACATATCTTTTTGGTCGATCGAGTTCCCGATTCTCTCAACCAGACGGTTGAAGTGTTCCTCATTTTCAAGAAAGTCCAACTCGTCGGTGTCCACGATCAGGGATTTTCCGAGATCATATCGAGCATACCAGTCATCGTAGTAGTTGTTCAGGCGAGTAAGGTAATCAACCGGAATGGCCTGTTCGTAATCGCGACCACGCTGCTGAATGCGCTCCAGGAGCTTGGGAATCGAACGACGCAAGAAGATCATGAGGGTCGGAGGATTGAGGTATGGAGTCATCGTATCGTAGAGCGTGCGGTAGTTTTGGTAGTCGCGCTCATCCAGTGTCCCCTGATCATAGAGAGCACGCGCAAAGATGTTGGCGTCCTCATAAATCGAGCGGTCCTGCACGCAAGATGCACCAGCTGACTCAATGAACTTGTGGGTGTTGAAGCGGTGATTGAGAAAATAGACCTGCAGCGGGAATGCCCAGCGCTCCATGTTCCCATAGAAATCTTTGAGGTAAGGATTGTCCTGCACGGATTCGTAGTGCGGTTTCCAGCCTAACCGTTCAGACAGTTTTTTTGTGAGGGTTGTTTTCCCGCAGCCGATGTTTCCGGCGATAACAACAAAGAGGCTGTTACTGTTGGAAAGCTGTTGAAAGGCCAAATCGGCCATGGGGAACTCCTGAATAAGTAAGAGAGTCAGGGTAACCCGAGCTAGGGAAGAAATCTTGACTCGCCTGCTCGGAAAAATTACCCCTGTTTACGGCACTGTTTCACTCATATAAGCTATTTTCATGGGTTGGCCACGTCTTATCATTTTTCTCGTAACCTTACTTTTTCTCACTAGCGGGAGTTTCGCTCAAACGCTAGTCGAAGAGGCTAAAGCCCCTCTTGCAGCCGAAGCCAGTGAAGGCGTTTTTGTTGAAACAATAAAAATTATTTCCGCCTCGAAAAAGATTTTTGTTCTCACAAACAACAATCAACAGCTCGGTCAGGGTGACTTTATTTCGCTCGCTCTCGATAACAAGCTGGCGGCACGAGCTGTCGTGGCCAAGAATTACGACGGCCAAACCGGCATCAAGATCCTGAAAATCTACTCACTCGCCCAGTGGGCACGTCTGCGGAAGGGACAAGAAGTCCAAGTCATTCGTGGTGACGATTCGATGTTCGGAAAAAAAGTTGTTGAATCCAAGGTCACTCCAACGGAAGAAGCGCCAAAAATTAAATCCGAAGAAGACCTTTTCAACGATAAGGTCGCCGTCGATGATGGCGAATTTGATGACGGGTCTAAGCGCCACATAAAACCTGATAACGTAATCTCCCTGGGGGTTGGCTTCTTAAGTGCTAAAGACATTGAAAATCAAGAGGCACGCTCTACTCAATTTTCCGGTGCTTGGGCTTATCAATTCACAGACAATTGGTTTGCTGAGTTCGTGTATGCACGTTCACAACTTGAAGATTATCCCGCGAAGGGTGCTCAGACTCTCGTCAACAACGTCGTCGGCCGCCTGAAGTACAACTTCAAGGCGCCGCTTTACTCATTCATCATGCCGTACATCGGATTTCAGTCACAAACGGTCTCGAGCAACGCCGGCAAAACCGGTGTCGCTGCAGTGGATGCTGCCGAGTTGGAAGTGGTCGATGAGTTGAAAAAAACTGGGCCCGCCTTTGGTGTAACCTTACTACGTCGTCTTGTGCCGGGGTGGTTTGTAAAAGCAGATCTCGGGACTGACGTGCTCAATCTTGGGGTAGCCATTGAATTTTAATTTCATCTGGCTGGCGTTGTTGTTTGCGAGCGCCTGCGGCGTGAAAGGTGCTCCCCGGGCCCCTGAGAAATCGAGCATTCCTTCTATAGAAGAAGCCCATCCTGATCTCCAGCTACCCCCTGGAAAGATTTATCCAAATAAAGCTCCCTAGTACATGTCCTTGATCATTGCGACGGGATCGAATCTTGGTCAAAGGCTTGCACACCTTGCTTGGGCGAAAGAGCGGCTCAGCCGCGAGTGGAAACTCATTGCCGCTAGCCGAGTCTATCGTTCAGCCGCAGTTGATTACGCAGATCAGCCAGAGTTTGTTAATCAAGTTCTCCAGTTTGCTTTGCCGTGGGAAGCACCGGAAGCTGTGATGCAAAAACTTCTTGCCATTGAACTTGATGCCGGGCGCGTAAGAGATATTAGCCGAGGTCCTCGCACACTCGACATCGACATCGTTTTTTGGGGACTGGAAACAGTGCGCACCCCGTCGCTCGTCGTGCCGCATCCTTCCTGGAGAGAAAGAAGTTTCGTCGTTAGACCGTTGTCGGAATTACCTTTCTTCCACGCAGTGGAAAAATGTTTTACAATTCCTACGTCTTTCGAAATCGAAGCATCCCCCCTCTGAAAGGATTCAGCATGGACTTTGCTATTAGTCCGGAACAAAAAGAAATCCAAGAGCTCGCGCTCAAGTTCGCGCGCAATGAAATGATCCCAGTTGCGCAGGAGATGGATGAGCACGGCACGTTTCCCATGGATATCTTCAAAAAAGCCTGGGAACTCGGTCTCTGCAACACCTGCATTCCTGTGGAGTATGGCGGTACCGGCTTCACGTCATTGGATGGCGTCATCATTTCCGAAGCCCTCGCCTATGGTTGCATGGGAATGAACACCTCGTTCATGGCCAATGACCTAGCCCTTCTCCCCATCGTGATCGGTGGCACCGACGAGCAAAAGAAAAAATTCCTTACGCCTTTCACCCAAGAGTTTCGAATCGCTTCATTCTGCCTCACGGAGCCTGGTAATGGTTCAGATGCGGGCGGGTTAAAGACCACGCTCAAAGATGGCGGTGATCACTGGATCTTGAACGGCGAGAAGATGTGGATCACTAATGCGGGCTACGCACACTTGTTTGTGGTCTATGCCACAGTCGACGTAAATCTAAAGCACAAAGGCATCTGCGCGATCGTCGTCGACCCAAAAACAGCTGGGATCGTACTCGGAAAAAAAGAAGACAAGATGGGCCATCGCTCGTCCGACACGCGCAGCGTGCGCTTCAACAACGTCAAGGTACCGAAGGAGAACATGCTCGGGGGTGTTGGCGAAGGCTGGTCCATCGCGATGAAGACACTCGATCACTCTCGCCCTCTTGTTGCATCGTCTGCTCTCGGTGGCGCATGGCGGGCGCTCGACCTGAGCATCAATTATGCTAAAGAGCGAGTGCAGTTTGGCGTCACCATTTCAAAGCACCAGGCCGTGCAATTCATGATCGCTGAAATGGCCATGAAGGTGGAGGCTTCACGTCTTCTCGTGTATAAAGCTGCTTGGATGTGCGATCAGCACGTCAAAAACACCGAAGTCGCCTCGTACGCGAAAGCTTTCGCAGCTGACTCCTGCATGCAAATCACAACCGACGCTGTCCAGATTTATGGCGGCTATGGTTACAGTAAAGAATATCCCGTTGAAAAACTCATGCGCGACGCTAAGCTTATTCAGATCTACGAGGGCACCTCTCAGATCCAACGCCTCGTCATCGCTCGTGAAGTTTTGAAATAATCGCTGGTAAAGGAGCTCGTATGAATATTTTCGTTTGCGTTAAACAGGTTCCCGATACGGAAACCAAAGTCACACCGAATGCCGATGGTTCGTTCATCGAAACATCTTCCATTAAGTGGATCATGAACCCTTATGATGAGTTCGCTGTTGAGCAAGCTCTTCTCATTAAGCAAGCTAATCCAGCTGCCAACGTAACTGTTGTGCGCGTAGGCTCCGTCAAAGACACTGAAGCCTTGCGTACAGCGATGGCCATGGGTGCTGACGACGGCATTCTGGTCGAAGCCGGCGACAACCTCGATTCGTTTAGCATCGCTAAGGCCCTCAAAGGAGCTATCGACAAGTCTGGCAAATCAGCCGATCTCGTTTTTGCTGGCAAACAAGCCATCGACGACGATTGCTTGCAAGTTCCACAGATCCTCGCCCAAATGTTGAACCTTCCTTCGGTCGCTGTCGTCGTCGGATTTGAGCTCACCGGCTCAACAGTGAAAGCAAAGCGCGAAGTGGAAGGCGGCGCCTTGGAGGTTTACGAGGTCGCGACTCCTTGTGTGATCGCTTGTAACAAAGGCTTAAACACTCCTCGTTACGCTTCCCTTCCAGGCATTATGAAAGCCAAGAAAAAGCCGTTGGCCCAACACTCACTGGCCGACGTTGGCGTAAGTGATGCTGATCGCCGGGTGAAGTATTCGGGCTTCCGTTTGCCGCCAGAGAAACCGGCCGGAAAAAAATTCGATGCGACGGATGCTGCCAAACAACGCGACGTCGTCGCTCAAGTTGTTGGCCTCTTGCGTACTGAAGCTAAAATTATCTAAGTAGAAGAAGGAACACGATTATGGCGAACGTATTAGTATTCACAGAAACAAACGACGGCAAAGTTAAGCCCGTCACACTCGAAATCCTCGGCAAACTCACCGGCAACACGGCAGATGTTGCTGTTATCGGCGATCTCGCGGCTGACCAGGTACAAATCCTCGCTCAGTACGGTGCTGCGAATGTTCACAAACTCAAAGGTGCGGGCCTTGAGAAGTACTCACCAGAAGGTTACAGCAACGCGCTTTCAAGCTTCATCAAGTCAAAGAACTACGACTACGTCTTCGCAGGTGCAACCTCAACCGGCAAAGACCTCATCCCTCGCTTGGCCGCTGTCTTCGGAGCCGGCTGCGCCTCTGATTGCACGAACTTCATCTTTGAAGGCGGAGCTTTCGCAGGAACACGTCCTCTTTTCGCCGGTAAATGTTTAGCGAAAGTTGAATTGACTGGCCCAAAACCTCACTTCGTAACTGTTCGCCCGAACGCCCTTGGTATGCCAGCAGCTCCAACTGCCGGTGCAGGCGCAGCCGCTGATGTCGCAGCCGACGCAGGTCAGATCCGTGCAGCGATCAAAGAGATCATCAAAGCTGCTTCAACTAAAGTTGATTTGACTGAAGCGAACATCATCGTTTCAGGCGGCCGCGCGATGAAGAACGCTGAGAACTTCAAGATCCTGAACGACCTCGCGGACGTCATTGGAGCTACGGTCGGTGCCTCACGTGCTGCGGTTGATTCAGGTTTTGCTCCTCACGCCATGCAGGTTGGTCAAACTGGTAAAACAGTTTCTCCTTCACTCTATATCGCTTGCGGAATTTCTGGAGCGATCCAACACTTGGCAGGTATGCGTACATCAAAGGTCATCGTTGCGATCAACACCGACCCTGATGCACCGATCTTCACGAAAGCCGATTACGGTATTGTGGGGGACTTGTTCCAAGTGGTTCCCGTTCTTACCGAAGAGTTCAAAAAATTGCTCGGCAAATAGTAGAGGCGGGCGCTCGGTCAATCGGGCGCCCTCTCTTTTTTCAGGCGTTTACTTCCCTACCATCTCCGACCCATTCACTTACAAAGTTAGAAGATAATAGCGCCCGTCTTTTCCCCTTTCATATTCGCAGCGATAGGCTTTCTCGAAGAACACGCTCATTGGTTTTACGGAGGAAACAATGCTCAAAACAACTTTGGCCCTAGGCCTACTCTCTCTTTCGGTTAGTGCTTTCGCATCTACATCTTACTTTGCACCGCTCGACGTTCAAGCGTTGCACGACAAAGAAGTTGCTCGTGAAGTTAAAGGCGAAGCGCCACACTTTGCAGTTCCACAGTCTGTGAGCGTGAACGCTCTCGCTGATAAGTCTTGGAATGAGCAGAACGGCATGATGGTTTGGTCACACCGCGTGACTGCGCCGAGTGCAGTTTCCTTGAACTTCGGATTCAGCAAATTCGAACTTTCGCCAAACGCACGTTTGGAAATTCGGTCAGCGGATTTCTCACAGGCCATTCGCCCTTTCACTGCTGATGACAACAACGCAGCTCAAGAGCTCTGGACTCCAGTTATCATGAGCGACGACGTCGTAATTGAATTGACTGTTCCGGCCTCTGAAGTCGCACAAGTCCAGATCGAACTTGGGACTGTTGGTCAAGGCTTCCGTACTTTCAGTCAGAAAACGGCAAAATCTGGCGCATGTAACGTAGACGTCGTTTGCGCTGAAGGTAATGACTGGCGCAACGAAATCAACTCAGTTGCTGTGATCTCTCGCGGTGGTTCTACATTCTGCACGGGCTTCATGGTGAACAACTCTGCTGGCGATCGTGCACCATTCTTCATGACCGCTGACCACTGTGGCATCACCGCTTCAAACGCAGCTTCTTTGGTGACTTACTGGAATTACCAATCTGCTCAGTGCGGCGGTGCTCGTAATGGTAAGTTGACTCAGTTCAATACTGGTTCACAGTTCCTTGCTGGCTCTAAGAAGTCTGACTTCTCACTCGTAAAGCTCAACAAACAGCCAGAAGCATCATGGGGTGTAACTTACGCAGGATGGGATCGTTCAGGTGTTGATGCTGCTCAAGCTATCGCGATTCACCACCCCGCAACTGACGAGAAGAGCATTTCTTTCGAAAACGATCCTACGACCAACACTTTGTACTTGAAAGAAGAGCTGGTAGCCAACGCTACACACGTACGTGTCACTGATTGGGACCAAGGCACAACCGAGCCAGGATCTTCAGGTTCTCCGTTGTTTGATCAAGATCACCGCGTGATTGGTCAGCTCCACGGCGGCTACGCTTCATGCGAAAGCCAGACCTCTGACTGGTACGGCCGCTTTGCTGTAAGCTGGGAAGGCGAAGGTCGTTCGAACAACCGTCTCAAAGATCACCTCGACTCTGCAAACCGCGGCGTCATGGTTACCGATACTTTGAGATAGTTTAAAGATTGCTTTCAAAAGATGAGGGCCCCTTACGGGGCCCTTTCTATTTTAAGAATGCTTAGAAAGTAGCGCTGCTGTTATCGAAGTTAAATCCATAGCCACCCTCAGGGGCCGGAACTTCATTCTGGGCGACATCCGTTGGTTCAGCTGGAGCTTCCATCGGCGCTGCTTCATTTCCAAAAGATCCTACCGGCATTTGTGATCCATCATCGTTAGCGACCGCTGCATATTCAGCTGGCGCTTCCTCAGCCTGGATGGGTTGCTCAACTTGTTCAGGAGAATTATTTCCTGCAACTTCAGTCGCATTGTTACCGATATCTTCTTCAACGGTTTGGCCCGAGAACTTCAAACGAGTTCCTTCGTGAGGACCGTTGGTCAGAGTAACCATGTAGGATGTTTTATCCATCTGGTACATCATGCCACTCAAAGTCTGCCCATCAATCTCATATTCAAAAACGTTACCTGCCATTTCTGCTACAGAGACAGAAACAGACTCACCATTCGGCAGACTCACACTCATCGACTCAATCACACCGTTGTTCGATGTGAGAGTCCCGCTGAATTCTCCGGCTTTAGGTGCCTGGGCATATTTTTTTGCGTTGAAGACTTCCGACAACTCTAAGTTGAGTTCTTCCTTAATCGCAGCTTGGGCCGTCATTTCAGGACCGGCCTCAGCGACCGGAGTACTCTCTGGAGCAGAATTACTGACGGCGACCTGATCTTGCACAACAGGAGATGCGAGCGGTTTGCGTGCATTACGAAGCTTGATCCACTCGCCGTTATCAGCAAGTTGGCGTCCGGATGTCATGAGGCCATTCAGCTCATCAAGGCGCTTCACGAAGCGCACATTCTGGCTGTCCATGAAGGAATCGGAATTCACTATAAGCGAGTTATAGGTTCCTATCGCTACAAAAGCGAATCCCAAAAGGCCCACGGCGGACTGTTTAAACTTAGATGACTTCATAAGACGCTCCCCTTCATATGCTCTCGATAAAGCAAGGGGGATGCCAAAAAGAGGGTCTCGGGAGAGACCCTAACTATATGATATTACAGGGAGACGAGCCGGGAAATAGACACAAATCAGGCGGGGTGCCTATAAAATCAACACCCCCATAAACAAAAAACTTACTCCGTCGGAGGGGTGGCGCGGAGGTAGTCGAGATGGCTAGAGCGGAAGCGCTTCAAAGCTATAACAACCAGGTCAGCAGGTGCGAGACCAGAGTTTTTCGCCATGAGCTCAACTGATTCAGCCACGTCTTTTTCAATCTGAACTTTGAGTTCTTTGAGTTCGCCCTGGTTATGTTTCTGAGATTTCATAGGAGCCCCTTCTTGTTAATGGGGCGATTCTGGCCGTTTTTTTTGTAAAAGTCACCGGCCTGAGGTGCGGGCGGAGACGACCTGTATCGCTTCTTTTCGACGCAGGCTGACAAGAGACTCTGTAATTTCATAGTCTAAGAGCGGGCAATGGCGGTAGAGATCGTCCACCTGGTTCCACTCTGTCAGCGTACAAAGCACCTGAAACTCTGAGTCGGTTACCTCGTCATCTGAGTCGAGAAACGAAGCACGGGGCAAGAGCTTTACCTGTGGTGGAGGTCGCAAATGGGCCACAGCCTGATAGCGCTTGAGAACCTCAGATGTCTTAGATTTTAAAACGCTATATGGATAATGAATTTGCCGGTCACGCTCGTCGATGATCTCTGGCTCAACAATAAATTCTTGCGGCACAAGTTGCGCGCCCTCAATAACGATATTGAAAAATGCCTTGAGGCCCTGAGCACCGCGATACTGACAGCGAAATATATGACCTTCACGCAAAACAACAACACCCAACATCTGGTGTGTGATCTTATCCAACACATTCACGCGACCCGTAAACGCAACGAGCGTTTGTTCATCGAGGACCGTGAGTAGCGGAATATCAATATCGAGCATAATTAATTCTATCCCCCGAACAAACGAGAGAAAAGACCTGATTTCACAGGATCTTGAGGATGAAACTGCTGCTCGATTTTTGCAGCGACTGCCTGGAAAGCGCGAGCCACTGGTCGGCCTTCAAATGATGGGTTAGCCATATACGGATTCCCGGAGTCAGCGGACATGCGAAGCTCTATTTCCAATGGAACTTTTCCGAGAAAAGGAACTTCAAGCTTTGTAACAGCCTTCTCGACACCGGCTTCACCGAAGAGGTGGTGCTCGTGTTGACAGTTTGAGCAAACGAAAGAGCTCATGTTCTCTACCATGCCGAGAATGGGAAGATGCAGCTTGCGGAACATCTCAAGTCCCTTAACGGCATCGAGCAAGGCAACGTCTTGGGGAGTAGAAATAATGATCACTCCATCAACATTGCAGTTTTGCACCATCGATAGCTGAACGTCACCAGTTCCAGGAGGCAAATCGATGAATAGATAATCAAGGCCTGCCCAATCTGCGTCAAAGAGAAATTGGTTAAGAACGCCTCCTAGCATAGGGCCACGCCAAATGACTGGGTCTTTTTCTTCGACAAAAAGACCGAAACTCAAAAACTTCACACCATGAGCTTCCAAGGGAATAATCTTGCGATCGTTGTTCGCCACTGGCTTCTCACCACGCTTGCCCATCAACATCGGAACGGAAGGACCGTAGATATCAGCATCGATGACGCCAACCTTTCGACCCATCCGCGAAAGCGTGCACGCCAAGTTGACAGTGAAAGTTGATTTGCCGACCCCGCCCTTACCTGAACCAATGGCAATAACCTTACCGACACCAGGTACTGACTTTTTTGCCATCGGGGCAGCATGACCAGTTTTAATTTGTGCGGGAGCTGGTACTTCGGTAGTTGTCGAAGCCGCCTTGAACACATCGGCGGAATTAGCCGAGATACTCTTTAAAGTGAGATTTTCCTCAATCACGACACCTGAGAGGTTCTCAACAATCATTTTTTCAACGAGGCGTTTCTCTTGAGGTGAGATTCCTTCGCGGTCGTATGAAATTGTGATCTTTTCGCCATCAACAGCGATCTCTTTCCAGCGGCCCTCCATCGTAAAAGTCTGACCAGAAACGGGGTTTTTGATAGGGGCAATTAGATTTAAAATTTGTTCGCGCACAGAACCTCCAGATATCTCCGACACAACGGCTACGTTATCATCTCGCAATGAGTTTTAAGTGGCGAGAAGTAATGGCAGGATTTATCATAGAACTCATATAGAACGTGTGCGGGGAACTTTTTTTGTCTGTTTATAAAAGATCCATTTTTCTAATTAATCCGAAGTTTCAAATCAAGTTCAGCCTGGTGATCTGCTCGCTGGTGTGGATCTCTAGTTTGATTTATCCATTCACCATCATCGAACTTTTTAACACGTTTTCTCAGATGAATCCGCAGGCAGCGGAAGGACTCAAAGCGGCACGAACAGAACTACTTATCTTTCTGGGCGCTTACCAGCTTCTGTACGTAGGCATTGTTTTCGTGCTCTGCATTTTTTTGACGCACAAAATTGCAGGGCCAATGTTTAAGCTGACTAATTATCTCCGCGGCATTTCAGAGGGCGGCAATCCTGGAATGATAACGTTTCGCGACGGAGATCATTTCGCCGAAGTGGCGCAAGAGGTTAATAGTGCCTTTGATCGTTTGGCCGACACGCGTGAAGACGAATACGCCTATATCACTGAGATTACCAGTTATGTAAATAACCTCGCGCTCGTGGTGCCGGAGGATAAGCGTCCTGTTCTTAACGAAATCGCAGCACGTCTTAAAGACATTCAAAAACGCATCCATTCTGAAGAATAAGACTTAGGGTCGATCCGCTCTTCCATGATAAAATTTCCGTGATGCGACTTGGACTAATTGCCTTTATCTTTCTTTTTTCTTCACTCGCGAGTGCTCAAACTCCCGCTAGCTGGAAGAGCATTCTAGCAAAGCCGGAATTACAACTCTCGCGCGCTGACCTCATTGTCTATGATCACTTTTTGCAGATCTATAAAGTCGCAGAGAAAGGATATGCCAGTGCGTATCTTCTCGATAAGGGGCTCAAAGAGTCGGGCAAGAATCCGCGCCTTGCCCTCTTTCATGAATGGCTAAGTGATTTGAAAAGATTCCCCACACTTCCCCATGAAGAGTTGATGCTTACTTGCCAAGAAATGCGTGGGCGACTCAAAACAACTTTCGGCCTTGCTCGCAGGCTTCTCCTGCAGCGTTTAGTTTATTGCCGGCAAATTTCTTTGCAACAGATGGCGCCACTCGCACTCGCGGCCGGTGGCCTTACTCCAACGAGCATCATGTTCTTGAAGCGCTTTATGCATAACTTTCTTTACGGACGCAACCAGGCCGATTTTCTGTGGTTTATGCAACGCCTGGATGGAAAGGAAGAACTACGCCAAGTTGTATCTACCCTAGTGACTGAATATGTCATGAAGCGACGGCGGGAAGTTCCCCGCGATCTCATTCCAACGCTGGTGATTACCCCGGACCTTACTCGCCATATCCAGAACTACGGCCTTGATGCGGAGTCGACGCGGCAAGTTTTCTATTCCGAATACTCACGCATGATAGAACAAGCTTACAAGGCGATCGACCTTAAACAAAAGGATAAGGTCGCCACGCTGATGGAGCAAATGAAGAACTGGCTGAAGCTCAACATCACACGCCTGCCTGTTGATACGACGTTAGGACGCTACTCAGATCTGGGAAAGAATCTTTGGCGGAATGGTTACGAGATTTATTCCAAAGGTGTTTTTGACTATGTTGCCATGACGGGTAATGCGGAGCAAAAAGAAGATGCGCAATTCTTTCGCTTCTGGATAATGGGCTCAAAGGATGAATGGAAAGATGCCATCTCCTGGGCCAAAGATGAAAAACTCTTTGAGCGCTATGAAAAGCTCACAGACTCGAGACTGAAATACTGGTTGGCCTACGGTCAGCAACAAACTGGCAAAACCGTTGAGGCGCGCAAACTCTGGGAAAAACTCATCGAACGGCATCCCTTGAGTTTTTACGGAATCATGGCGAGTAAATCGTTACAGGCCTTTCACCCTGAGTCCCGGCTTGGATCATTCTACAAAACGATCAATCAAGAGCAGCCGATTGAACTTCAGATTAAAGATGTCGACCCAACTGTGATTGAAGCATGGAAACGTCTTCGTGCCTGGTCTCGGCTGGACGCAAAAGGATTCCTCGCCTCAGAGTTGCGCGGTTTTTCTAAAAGTTTTATCCCCGGTATTACCTCACGTGTGGCCAGTGAAAAAATGCCTCTTGTGGAAAGTGATGCGTATCTGCTGACAGCGGCCCTGGTTGGAGAAGAGCAGAACTACATCGAAAGTTTCAAATTTGTTTACACAGCACTCGACGGAAAGAAAGTCCGATTTAACCGCTTCCTTTTGGAGATCCTCTATCCGAAGCCCTATTACGTTGAATTACAAAAAGTACTTAAGAACGCAAAGGTTGATCCCTTGGTTGTGCTTTCCCTCATTCGCCAAGAGTCTGTTTTCAATCCGGACGCGCGTTCACGTGTGGGGGCGCGGGGCCTCATGCAACTCATGCCAACAACTGCTCGTCAGATGCAGCGCTCGGTTCGTGAAAAACACCTCGCCGTTCCAAAAACAAATCTCGAGATCGGAGCGAAGTATTTCCAGAAACTTCACCGTCGCTATGATGGAAATCTTGTCTACGTGCTGGCAGCTTACAACGCTGGTGAAGCGCGGGTAGAACGCTGGAAGGGTCTGTATTTTAGCGGAGATGAGATGCTCATGAACGTTGAAAGCATTCCATTTCTAGAGACACGGAACTACGTGAAGCTGATTTTTAGGAATTTATTTTTTTACAAGACCCTTGAGGGCAGCAAGGACCTGACCGATCCAGCCACCTTCAACCAGATCTACGATGTGACTCTCGGATTTAAACGTTGAATCTAAAATGAATGACGTCGCCGTCTTTCACTTCATACTCTTTGCCTTCGATTCTAAACTTACCAGCCTCTTTAACCTTCGCCTCTGTTGTGAGGTTGAATAGGTCTTCGCAGTGGTAGATTTCTGCCTTAATGAAACCGCGCTCAAAGTCAGTGTGGATCACGGCTGCCGCTTGTGGTGCTTTCGCGCCTTTCGGAAAAGTCCACGCACGTACTTCCTTCACGCCGGCGGTAAAGTATGTATACATGCCCAAAAGGTTATAGCCCGCTTTGATCATCTTCGAGAGACCCGACTCTTCGATGCCGATCTCTTTCAGGAACTCTTCTTTCTCTTCCTTAGAGCCAAGAGCCGCAATCTCACTTTCCACTTTCCCACAGATGGTAATAACGCCCGCATTCTCTT